>JAYNIC010000013.1:0-5477 GCA_038108715.1 Candidatus Nanopelagicales bacterium
CTTCTTGGCTGCACGCTTCGCCGGGGCCTTCTTGGCCGCGGACTTGCGTGCGGTGGTCTTCTTTGCGACCGCCACGTTGCCTCCAGTTGTTCGTTCCCTGCCCCCTAGCAGGGCTTTGTGGGTACCACTGTTGCAGATATGTGACCCATTTCGCGACAAGGACGCAATTTACGGCGTGGGTGTGTCGCAATGGGCATTGAGTCACTTGTCATGCTAGTCGGTGTGATCTGCACTACGTCGACGCGACTGGGCGTGCACATTCGTTGTTACGTCGTATCGCCAAAGTGCCGGAAGTGACGCGGCGACAAGTCCTACGGCCACGATGCAGAGCACGCCGCCGCTCGCGAAGGACGTGCGCAGTCCGGTCAATTGGGCCGCGGTCGTGCTTCGGATTTGACCGAGCATGGGTCCGATGGAGTAGCTGAGCATTTCGATGCCGGCCATGCGACCGCGGATTTCGTCAGGAATGGATTGATTCCACATGAGGAGACGGAAGTGCCCGCTCATCATGTCGAAAAAGCCTGCAATCGCGAGTAGTCCGATGACGACGCCGATGTTGGGGGCGATCGCCACGAGTCCGATGGCACCACCCCACATGGCCGCAGCAAGAATGATCGCCCGGCCGTGATGTCGGATGCGTGGTGCCCAACCGCTGGAGAGACCGAACGCTGCGGCGCCGACGAAGCCTGCCGCGTAGAGCAGGCCGAGCGCCCACGGGGCGTCGAACTCTTCGGCGAGGAAGGGGAACAGCGCGAAAGGGAAGGCGAATGTCATCGCGGCGAGGTCGATCGCGTAGGTGCCCAGGATGTCCTTGCGACTCCACGCGTAGCGCAGACCCGTCCAGACGTGGGCGAGCCCGCTGTCGACGTCGGTCGAGCGGTCGGTGGAGGGAACAACCGCTGGCAGTCGCAGGAAAACGGTAAGCGCGACAAGGAAGCTCACGGCATCAAGACCGAACGCCGCGGCGGGTCCCCAGGCAAACAGGATGAGACCGCTCACGGCGGGTCCGGCGATGGCGGCGGAACTCATCCGCAGTGAATTCAATGCCGATGCGGCGGAGAGATCGTCGTACGACACTAGGCGCGGCAGCAGTGACTCCATCGACGGGCGCTGAAGTCCGTCGATGCTGGCGAACGCCATTGCGGCGATGTAAATGACCACAATGTTGGGTGACGGCATGAGGGAATTGACCGTGAGGACGATCGCGATAGAGCCTGCCGCGATCTCACCCGCGATGATCATGCGCCGCCGGTCGATGCGATCAGCGAGCGAGCCCCCGTAAAGCCCAAAGACTATGAGCGGGACAAGCTCGACCAGGCCGATCACGCCGACGGCAACGAACGATCCGGTCAACTCCGCGATCTGATAGGGCAGCGCGACGTACGTGACCATGGAGCCCAGTGACGTGATGACCCCGCCAGCGAAGAGAGTCCGGAACCCACGCGAGTGGCGCAGCGGACTCAGATCGAGCCGAATACGCCGTGTGGTCACCGGCTAACGATAGGTGTGCTCCGCATCCGGGAAGGCTCCGGATCGGACATCGTCCGCCCACGCCTGCGCCGCTCCGGACAACACCCCGCGCACGTCGGCATACTGCTTGACGAATCGGGGCAGCGGCCCGGGCGTGAGTCCGGCCATGTCCTGCCACACGATGACCTGTGCGTCTGTCGATGGTCCAGCGCCGATACCGACGGTGGGAATGCTCAGGACCTCGGTCACGTGCGCGGCCAGATCGGCTGGCACGGCCTCGAGGACCACGCTGAAGGCGCCGGCCGCTTCGAGGGCCTTGGCATCCCGCAGGAGGATGTCCCCGGCTTCCCCCCGACCTTGCACGCGGTAGCCGCCGAGTGCGTGCACCGACTGGGGCGTCAGACCGAGGTGGCCCATCACCGGGATGCCCGCCGCCACCATGGCCTCCACCTGCGGCAGCACATGTCGACCACCCTCGAGTTTGACCGCGTGAGCACCGGCTTCCTTCATGAAGCGTGTCGCAGTCTCAAAGGCCTGGGGCATCGAGGTCTGGTAGGAGCCAAACGGCAGATCAGCGATCACGAGGGCGGTCTTCGACCCACGAACTACCGCGGCGACCAAGGGAAGGAGGTCCTCGACCGTCACCGGGAGAGTCGAGTCGTATCCGTAGACGACCATGGCCGCCGAGTCACCTACGAGGAGGGCTGGTATGCCAGCTTCGTCGAAGATCCGTGCGGTCACGGCGTCGTAGGCGGTAATCATGGGCCAGCGCTCACCCCGGTCGGTGGCGGCCTGCAGATCGTGGATGGTGGTGCGGCGGGCGGCAGATGCCGTCGGCACAGTCGACATGGCAGAACTCCGATCTCGAGGCTCCCGTGCGGAGTCCCCGGACGCGCCTATGGTCCCACAGCGATTGCCTGAACGCGAGGGTGCCGCGGGTCACATCACGCCCCGTGTCGTTCGAGCGCACTGAAGCAGGGAGTATCGTGCGCCAGGCCCCGGGGCTCCGGGCCTTCAAGCGCCCGGAGAGGTCGATGTCCCCCGATTCCTGGATGACGAACGGAGAGGGTCACCCGCGCCGGTGGGCCATTCTCGGCGTACTCGTCGTGAGCCTGCTCATCGTCGTTCTCGACAACACGGTCCTCAATATCGCGTTGCCGACCATTCAGCGGGATCTTGAGGCCTCCGCGGGGGAGTTGGTGTGGGCGGTAGACAGTTACATCCTGGTCTTCGCGGCGCTGCTCTTCACCTGGGGCGTCCTCGGTGATCGCTACGGACGCAAGCGGGTCTTGGTCATTGGCCTAGTGATCTTTGCCGTGGCGTCCGCGGCATGTGCCTTCGCGGCCACGCCGCTCATGCTCATCGGCTTCCGAGCCGTGATGGGTCTCGGCGGGGCGGCAGTCTTACCCACCACATTGGCGATCATCACCGTTGTCTTTCCGCCGCATGAGAGGGGGAAGGCGATCGGTGCCTGGGCGGGTGCGGTCGGTGCCGCCGTCGCGCTCGGACCGGTGCTCGGTGGACTCTTACTGGAGAACCCGCAGTGGTCGAGTTGGATCACGGGGAACGACTGGGGGGCGGTCTTCCTCATCAATGTCCCGATCGTGCTCATCGGCCTGGTCGGCATCTGGCGAGTTGTCCCCGAGACGCGCAATCCGCACCCGCAGCGCCTCGACATCACCGGCCTGGTTCTGTCCATCGTGGGCCTGACTCTTCTCATCTACGGAATCATCGACGCCTCGCAGACCCTGAGTTGGGTGGCGCCATCGGTGGTCTTGCCGATCATCGCTGGGATCGTGGTCCTGACTGTCTTCCTGTGGGTCGAGGCACGCAGCGATCACAAGAGCTTTGATGTCTCGCTGTTCAAGAACCGCGGGTACGCCGTGAGCCTTGCCGCGGTGACCTTCGCGTTCTTCGCGCTGTCGGGCATCACGTTCACCCTGCCGTTCTTTCTGCAGATCCTGCGCGGCTACACGACGTTGACCGCGGGTCTGTGTTTCCTGCCCTTCGCGCTCGGGCAGATCATTGCGGCCCCCCGAAGTGCTGCGATGGTGTTGCGATTCGGCTATCGCATGGTGATGACGGTGGGCCTACTTCTTGTTGCGGCCGCAATGACGAGCCTGTTCTTCGTTGAGCTCGACACGCCCCTGTGGTTCGTTCTGGTGGCCTTCTTTGTCTTCGGGTTCGGCATGGGCAATGTCATCGCGCCCGCATCGACGGTCATGCAGAACGTTCTCCCCCTAGCGCGGGCCGGTGCTGGATCGGCTGTCCAAAACACTGTTCGCCAGGTGGGGGGTGCGCTCGGGGTTGCCATCATCGGGACGGTTCTGGCGACGCAGTATGCCTCCCGCGTTGCCTCGGATCTGGATAAGTTGCCCGCCAACGTGCCGCCGGAGCTCAAGGAGGCGGCAGCGAACTCGATCATTGCTACCGAACAGGCGCTGAAGTCGCTTGAGTCGGCGGGTGCTCCAGCTGACGTCATCGAACCCATCCGGGTGGGCGCCTTCGAATCCTTCCTCAGCGCCTCACACACGACGTACCTGATCTCGCTGACCATCGTCCTCATCGCGGCCGCCATCGTCGGGTTCGGGCTTCCGCGAATTGCACCTCCGCGCAAGACGGAACTGGTGCCCGCGGACAGCCCGGTGGACGACCTCGTTCGCGTCGAGCAGGAGCGGTACGGCCATGAGGTTGCTGAGGAGATGGGCGAGGACACACCGCCTGATCAGCGTCCCTGACGGGCGGCGTACCCGGTCACCTCTCCCGCGGTGTAGGAGCGCTCTCGCGCCAGCGGTTGGTCACCGGTAGGCGGCGGTCGCGCCCGAAGGCCTTAAGCGAGATCTTTGTCCCGGGGGGGTACTGACGCCGCTTGTACTCGGCGGCATCCGTCAACTGGAGCACGCGCTCGACGATGGCTGCCTGGAATCCCTGCTCGATCAGATCAGCAGCCCCGCGGTCATGCTCGACATAGTCATCCAGGATGTCGTCGAGTAGGTCGTAGGGCGGCAGGGAGTCCTGGTCGACCTGGTCAGGGCGCAGTTCTGCACTTGGTGGCTTGGTGATGGAGTTGTCCGGAATGGGAGGCACCTCACCTCGAGATGCGGCGTGCTCATTGCGCCAGCTCGCCAGCGCCCAGACCATCGTCTTGGGGACGTCTTTGATGGGGGCGAAACCACCGACCGCATCGCCGTAGATTGTGGAATAGCCGACCGAGATCTCGCTTTTGTTGCCGGTCGCGAGGACCAGGTGCCCCTCGGCATTGGACAGTGCCATCAAGGTGGTGCCGCGCACACGCGCCTGGAGGTTCTCCTCGGCGAGTCCGGTGAGAGCGAGTTGGCTCTGGAAGGCATCCACCATCGGTTCGATGGGTACCGTGCGGAAGTGCAATCCGGTGCGCTTCGCGAGGTCCTGCGCATCGGACCGCGAGTGCTCTGAGGAGTACACACTCGGCATGCTGACGCCGTACACGCGATCGGCACCGAGGGCATCGCACGCGATCGCGGCGACGAGGGCGGAGTCGATGCCACCGGACAGGCCAAGAATCACCGAGGCGAAGCCGTTCTTGTTGACGTAGTCCCGCAGGCCCAGGGTCAAGGCTTCGTAGACCTCCGCGAGATCGTCGGGACGGGCCGCGATAATCGGTGGCTTCTCGTCGGTCGGTTCAGGCCCGCTGGTGAGTTCGACTCCGCGCGTCCCACCCGCGGGGAGGTCGAGATCGCAGATCAAGATCTCGTCCGCGAAGGGCTTGGCCCGAGCGAGAAGGGTGCCCGCGCCGTCGACGATGAGCGAGTCGCCATCGAAGACGAGTTCGTCTTGCCCGCCGATCATGTTGACGTAGGCGAGGGCTACTGCGTATTCGCGGGCGCGTCGCTGGCACAACTCAAGGCGCACATCGTCCTTGTCACGCTCGTATGGGGATCCGTTGAGGACGATGAGCAGGCCGGCGCCGCGCGTTTGCGTGATGGGACCGCCGGCATCGCGCCACAGGTCCTCACAAATCGCTAGGG
>JAYNIC010000013.1:5487-9849 GCA_038108715.1 Candidatus Nanopelagicales bacterium
GGGCGATCTCGATACCGCGAACCCGGATGAAGCACGACACGTCGCCGGGCACGAAGTACCGGAACTCATCGAAGACGCCGTAGTTGGGCAGATGGTGCTTGGCGTAGCGGGCCCGGACTTGGCCGTGCTGGATGACGGCGGCGGCGTTGATAGGCCCCCGGTGCGGCTGACCCAGTCCACTGCCGATGTCGATCCGGTCGAGATACCCCATGATGACGATGCGTTCACCGAGCCCGTCCCGGGCGAGTTCGGCAGCGAAACTCTCAAGCATGGCTCGGGATGCGTCTTGGAAGCTCGGCCGAAGCGCGAGATCTTCGATCGGATAGCCCGTCAGGAACATTTCGGGGAACACGATGATGTCTGCGTCCTGGCCGGCGGCGGCGCGGGCCGCGGTGAGGGCGCGCTCGGCGTTGCCCGTCAGATCGCCCACCGTGGGGTCGGCCTGGGCAAGAGCAAGGCGCAGTCGGGGCACGAGACGAGCGTAGTGGTGGCAGATCTTGGCTTCGTAACGCGCCGGAAACACAGGGAAGGGCAGACTAGGCCCATGGACAAGCAGACCGACTTCGTGCTGCGGACGATCGAGGAGCGCGATATTCGCTTCGTCCGCCTGTGGTTCACCGACGTCCTCGGCACCCTCAAATCGGTGGCCGTCGCCCCTGCAGAACTCGAGGGTGCCTTTGCTGAGGGCCTCGGCTTCGACGGTTCTGCGATCGAGGGCTTCGCTCGCGTCTACGAGTCGGACATGCTCGCCAAGCCGGACCCGTCGACGTTCGCGGTCCTGCCGTGGCGCTCCGAGGCCCCGGGTGTTGCGCGTATGTTCTGCGACATTCTCATGCCAGACGGCACACCCTCGTATGCCGACCCGCGCTATGTCCTCAAGCGAGCGCTATCGCGAGCTGCCGATATGGGATTCACCTTCTATACCCATCCGGAGGTGGAGTTCTACCTGCTCAAGGGACTGCCATCGGAGACGCCGCCAGAGCCGGTGGACCACTACGGGTACTTCGATAACTCACCGCAGTCCGTCGGTTATGACTTCCGACGCCAGGCCATCACGATGCTGGAAGCTATGGGCATCTCGGTCGAGTTCAGCCACCATGAGGCGGGACCGGGTCAGCAGGAGATCGACCTTCGCTATGCCGATGCCTTGACCACCGCGGACAACCTCATGACCTTCCGTACTGTCGTGAAGGAGGTCGCCATTGAGCAGAACGTCTACGCAAGCTTCATGCCGAAGCCGTTCCGGGATGCGCCCGGTTCGGGCATGCACACGCACGTCTCACTGTTTGAGGGCGACCGCAATGCGTTCCACGAGGCTGGCGCTCCGTATCAGTTGTCGAAGGTCGCTCGGTCGTTCATCGCTGGCCTGCTTGAGCATGCTCCTGAGTACACCGCGGTGACGAACCAATGGGTCAATTCCTACAAGCGACTCAATGGCGGCGCAGAGGCGCCGGCCATGGTGTGCTGGGGACACAACAACAGCACGGCGCTGGTGCGCGTGCCCATGTACAAGCCGGCCAAGGGCAATTCGACCCGTATCGAGCTGCGCTCCATTGACAGCGCCTGCAACCCCTACCTCGCCTTTGCCGTCATGCTCGCTGCCGGCCTCAAGGGCATCGAGGACGGCTAGGAACTCCCCCCGGGGGCCGAAGACGACGTCTGGTCCTTGACGGCGGCCGAGCGCAAGGCCATGGGCATTCGCCCACTTCCTGACACGTTGAATCAGGCAATTGGCGAGATGGAACGCTCCGAGCTCGTGGCGGAGACCCTGGGTGAGCATGTCTTCGACTTCTTCCTGCGCAACAAGCGAGCCGACTGGCAGGACTACCGGCGGCAGGTCACGCCCTGGGAACTCGACCGGTTGCTTCCCACGCTCTGAGTGCTCCCGCGAGCTGAACGCTCCCGCAGCCCACGATCGAGCGGACGCGCTAGCGTCATCTCGTGACTGATCGCTCGACGTCGTTGACCGGGCTGCTGGCCCGCCGCGGGTTCAGTGATCCGACACGTGCCGAGGCCGACCTCCTGAGCATCCCCGGGATCGAGCCGGCGCGGCTGATCGAGCCACTTGGCGGCGCTGCCGATCCCGATCAGGCCCAGCACGTGCTGGTCGAGTTGTCCCAGGCCGGGGTGAGTGTCGCCCACCTTGCGGCCGATGAGGCCGCGCTTCACGCCACCATCGCCATCGCGGGTACATCACGGGCCCTTGCTGATCATCTGGTGCGGCACCCCCGGGTTGTTGGCGAGTTGGGCCGGGTCGATCCGACGAGTCCGCCGTCGGCGGACCGGCGAGCCGCGCTGCTTCGCGCTGTAGGCGCCGATCCCCACGACGTCGACCCCATCGCCCGGGCGGAGGGCGCGCTCGATGCCTTGCGCGTGGCCTACCGCGATGAACTCGTCGCGACGGCAATTCGGGACCTGGTCTATCTCGCCCCGCTCGACGTGGTCGGCGCCGAGTTGGCAGACCTGGCGGATGCGGCCCTGGAGGCGGGGCTCGCCATCGCTCGCGCAGAGTTGCCGGTCGGCACCGAGCCCTGCCGACTCGCCGTCATCGCCATGGGCAAGTGCGGTGGGCGAGAACTGAACTACGTCAGCGACGTTGATGTCATCTTCGTGACCGAGCCGGTGCCAGGTGGCGACGAGGCGGCGGCGCTCAAGACCGGGACACGGCTGGCGACGGGGATGATGCGCGCATGTTCGGAAGCCACGGCGGAAGGGTCGCTGTGGCAGGTTGACGCCGCGTTGCGCCCCGAGGGCAAGCAGGGGGCGCTTACCCGAACGCTTGCGTCGCATGTCGGCTATTACGAGCGGTGGGCCAGCACCTGGGAGTTCCAAGCCCTGCTCAAGGCTCGACCCGCCGCCGGTGATCGACAACTAGGAGAGGCCTATGTCGATGCCGTGGCACCGTTCGTTTGGTCCGCGGCGGACCGGGACGGATTTGTGAACGACGTCCAGCGGATGCGCCAGCGGGTGGAGGATCACGTCCCAGGCAAGGACGCCGAACGTCAGTTGAAGCTCGGCCGCGGTGGCCTGCGGGATGTCGAGTTCGCCGTTCAGCTGCTCCAGCTGGTCCATGGCCGAACAGACGTCATGCTGCGCAGCCCCACGACGATGGAGGCGCTCGAAGCGCTGTCCCTGTGGGGTTATGTGGGCCGCGAGGACGGTGCCACGCTCGCGGCGGCCTACCGCTTCCTGCGCACCTTCGAACACCGCATCCAGTTGCAGGGTCTCAAGCGAACCCACATCGTCCCAGAGGCGGAGGAGGATCTGCGGCGCATCGGCCGTTCGCTGGGCTTTCGTCAGGATCCGGTGGAGGAACTCTTCGAGCAGTGGCGTCGCCAGGGCCGCGAAGTACGGCGGATTCATGAAAAGTTGTTCTATCGGCCGCTGCTCAATGCGGTGGCACGCCTCGATGCCGGTAGCGCGCGCCTTACGGCCGAGGCAGCGCAGGAGCGCCTCACCGCGCTCGGCTACACCGATCCCGAGGGAGCGTTACGGCACCTGCATGCGTTGACGTCGGGTGTCTCGCGTCGGGCGGCGATCCAGCGCACTCTGCTGCCGGTGCTCCTCGGCTGGTTCGCCGACGGCCCTGACCCCGACGCGGCCCTGCTCGGCTTCCGGCGGATGAGCGACGACCTTGGATCCACACCCTGGTACCTCCGGTTGCTACGTGATGAGTCGCTTGCGGCCGAACGCATGGCCCGCATCCTCACCGCCAGTCGGTTCGCCTCGGACCTGTTGCTGCGCTCGCCCGACGGTGTCTCCCTGCTCGTGGAGGACGATGATCTGCAACCTCGATCGCGAGAGAGCCTGGAGAGTGAGGCACTCAGCGCCGTGCTGCGTCACGAAAGCCCGGAGGACGCGGCTGCGGCCATCCGATCGATCCGGCGCCGCGAACTCTTCCGAATCTCTGCGGCGGATCTCCTCGGACGGTTGTCGACCGAGCAGGTGATGCTCGCCATTTCCGAGCTCACGACGGCGACGTTGGTCGGCGCCCTGCAAATCGCCGTCAGGTCCGCGGCGCAAGCCTCGCCAGACGGGCGCATCCCGACGCGCTTCGCCATCATCGCGATGGGCCGCTACGGCGGTCGCGAGATGGGCTACGCAAGTGATGCCGACGTTATGTTCGTCCATGATCCGCTCCCCGAAGCCGATGAGCAGGCCGCCACGGACGCCGCGTTCGCGATGGCCAACGAGGTACGGCGACTACTCATGGCACCGTCCGATGATCCTGCTCTTGTGGTTGATGCGGACCTTCGACCGGAGGGGAGGCAGGGGCCGCTGGTGCGCACCCTCGACTCCTACCGCGCGTACTACGAACGATGGTCGGCTCCGTGGGAGGCACAGGCTCTACTGCGGGCGCGC
>JAYNIC010000013.1:9859-19340 GCA_038108715.1 Candidatus Nanopelagicales bacterium
TGACCTGGGCGAGTCGTTTGAGGGGCTCATCGACGCCCTTCGGTGGCCCGACAGTGGGCTCGGTGCCGAGCCCCTGCGCGAGATGCGGCGGTTGAAGGCGCGCATGGAGTCCGAACGGCTACCGCGGGGGGCCGATCCGACCCTGCATACCAAGTTGGGTCGCGGTGGGCTCTCCGACGTTGAGTGGGTGGTTCAACTCCTGCAGATGCAGCACGGCGACACCGAGTCCGGTCTACGCACGACTTCGACGCTCGACGCTCTCGACGCCGCGGAGCAGGCGGGCCTCGTGGAGGCCGAGGATGCCGCGATTCTTCGCGAGGCGTGGTTGCTGGCGACCCGCGTTCGCAACGCGCACGTCCTGGCGCTGGGGCGTGCTTCGGACCTGGTCCCCGCCCAGGGACGGGACCTTGCGGCTGTCGCCTTTCTGTGCGGATTCGACCCCCCGGCCGAACTGCTGGAGGAGTACTGGCGCGCCACGCGTCGCGCTCGGACGGTTGTCGAGCGACTGTTCTACGGCTGAGCCCTATGATCGGACCGTGTCCGGACTGTGGGAAGTCGTTGGCTGGGGATCAGCCGTCGTTCTGGTGGGTGCCTACGCGCTCGTCGCGACTCACCGCCTTGAAGCGCGCAGCGTTGCCTATCACGTGCTCAACCTCGCAGCCGCCCTCGGACTCGCTGCCTACTCCGTAGTCAAGATGGCGTGGCCGCAGGTAGCTCTCAATGCGTTCTGGGCGGGGATCGCCATCGTCGGCGTCCTGCTCGCCGTGAGTGCGGCAAGGGGGCTTACGACCGCGGCGGTCGAACCCGATCCCGAACCCGGCGTAGAACCCGTCCGGGAAGGGTGATTCGCGCTTCACGCTCATTGCGTCTCCGGATGAGTTCGGCCTCGTACTCCATCGCGTTGGCGGCGGCGAAAGCGCCCGCGGCTGCCACCTCCTCGGGGGCCGCGCGCCGGTGGCTTGCGGCCGAGTCGGGAACTCGCAGGTCCTCCAGGTCACCGAGAATCGCCACGCCGGTCGTGCGTACGTCGTCGATGTCGGTGTCGGCCCAACCCTGAACGGGGCGAAGGAACTTCGTCGGCAGGAGCAACGGCGCACCACGATCGGGTCGATCGAGGAAGCCACCGGAGAGGAGTCGTTGCTGCAGTTCGTTGGTGGTCTTCCGATTCCAGCCTCGTCGCTTGGCCTCGACGTTCAATGCGTGGAGCATGATCGCCTCCGCGCGGGTGGAACCGACATTCGCGATGAAGGCGGGCAGTTTCGGCGGTGTCTCCGGCAGGCCCGGGGCGTCGAGTGCCTCACGGAACCGATCCCACAGCAGCGTCGACGGGGCGCCCGGCTTTGGCAGGGTGACGATCTTGACGTGGTCCGGACCGACGAGCCCTTGCCAGCGACGTACAAGCGCGCCGTACGCGTAGGACCGCCAGAACGTCTGGTGTCGCTCGGAATCCCAGGCCTGCTGCATCTGCACTGGGGACTCGGTACCGCGCTCCCGTGCTCGGCGCTTCAGATACGCCTTGTAGGCCTGGGTGTGGGTGTTCCGCACGTGCTGCTGCCACGACGAGGGCAGGATTCGACCCAGGTCGCGCATCGTGATCACGACGTCGATCGTCGGTGACGCCAAGCCGTCGAGAAGGCGTTGTGCGGCATGTGGACGCAGACCGCCGATCATCTCGGCCGAGATGATGGCGGTGCCGTCCCAACCCTGGATGGCACTGACTAGTCCGGTCCAACCGGAGCCGTCCTTGCCGGTCCATCGGTTGGACTCCTTGCTCTCCTCATTGTGCGTCAGATCGGTAACCGCTCCGACGTGGTTGTAGTCCTCCTGGTCCCGGTAGTCGATCGGATAGAGGACACCGTGCGAGGTGAGGGCGGGGGAGAGCAGCTGTAGGACGCGCTGAAGGTAGGTCGTCCCGGTCTTGCGGGGGCCGATGTGTACGACGAGTCGCTGAGCCACCCCGCGACACTACCGGAGCCGCAGAAAGCAGATGGGGACCGCGGTCTGCGGTCCCCATCTGCTCCTACGCGCGAGGCGATGCGACGCGTGGTCGGTGCCGACGGACGGATCCGCCGGAAACAGGGTCGATCAGATGTCGTAGTACATCTCGAACTCGTGCGGGTGCGGGCGCAGGCGGATCGGATCCACCTCGTTGGTCCGCTTGTAGTCCACCCAGGTCTCGATGAGATCGGCCGGGAAGACGTCGCCCGCCTGCAGGTACTCGTTGTCGGCCTCGAGGGCGTCGAGAACCTCCGAGAGGCTGGCGGGCACCTGCGCGATCTCGGCCAGCTCGTCCGGGGGCAACTCGTACAGATCCTTGTCGACCGGGGCCGGCGGCTCGATCTTGTTCTTGATGCCGTCGATACCGGCGAGCAGCATCGCGGAGAAGGCCAGGTACGGGTTGCTCGACGGGTCCGGCACGCGGAACTCGATGCGCTTCGCCTTAGGCGAGGTTCCCGTGACCGGGATGCGAATGCATGCTGAGCGGTTGCGCGCGGAGTACACGAGGTTGACCGGAGCCTCGAAGCCGGGCACCAGCCGGTGGTAGGAGTTCACCGTCGGGTTGGTGAAGGCCAGCAGCGATGGGGCGTGCTTGAGGAGCCCACCGATGTACCACCGCGCGAGATCGGACAGGCCGCCGTAACCGCGCTCGTCATAGAAGAGCGGCTCCCCGTTCTTCCACAGCGACTGGTGGCAGTGCATGCCCGAGCCGTTGTCGCCAAACAGCGGCTTCGGCATGAAGGTCACAGACTTGCCGTTCTGCCAGCCGACGTTCTTGATGACGTACTTGAACAGCATGACCTCGTCGGCCGCGTGCTGCAGCGTGTTGACGCGGTAGTTGATCTCGGCCTGGCCACCGGTGCCGACCTCGTGGTGAGCTCGCTCGACAGTGAGCCCGACCTGCTGCAGTGTCTTTACCATTTCGTCGCGGAGGTCGGCGTAGTGGTCGACCGGGGGAACGGGGAAGTAGCCACCCTTATAGCGGGTCTTGTAGCCAAGGTTGCCGCCCTCTTCCTCGCGCCCGGTGTTCCAGGCACCCTCGATGGAGTCGAGGAAGTAGTAGCCGGCGTTCTGGCGGGTTTCGAAGCGAACGTCATCGAAGATGTAGAACTCGGCCTCGGGGCCGAAGTAGACAGTGTCGGCGATACCGGTTGAGCGGAGGTAGGCCTCGGCCTTGGCGGCGATACCGCGCGGATCGCGACTGTAGGGCTCGTCGGTGAAGGGATCGAGAATGGAGTGGTTGATCACCAACGTCTTCGCGTCACGGAAGGGGTCGACGAATGAGCTGACGGGGTCAGGCATGAGTTTCATGTCCGACTCGTGAATCGCTTGGAAGCCGCGGATCGAGGATCCGTCGAACATCAGGCCGTCCTCGAACGCATCGACGTAGGTCTCGGCCGGCACGTTGAAGTGCTGCATGACGCCGGGTAGGTCGATGAATCGCACATCGACGAACTCCACGCCTTCGTCCCGCATGAACTTCAGGACTTCTTCGGAACTGCTGAACATGACACCTCCTGCGCGGTCGCCCGCGACACTTATCGCCTCGTTCGGTCACCCCACCAGGGGCTGAACCGGTGACGGCGGTTGCCGTCGTGGGGGAATCTAGGAAGGGGGGATGACGAGTCCGTTTACCTGGTGTTTCGCCCGTGTTACGTCCGGGCCGAGTGAGCGGGTTGAGGCGTTGCCCCCTAGCGTGGGGGTATGGCGAGTGCACCGCGGGCGCAAGACCCGGCCAACCCCAATAGCCACTCTGACCCCGCAAGTCCCGCCTGGTTGCCGCCAAACCTGGCGGGTGCCGAACCCTCATCGTTGCTACGCCGGGTCGGCGCGATCGCCATCGATTGGCTCGCCTCCATCATCGTTGCGCGCATCGTCCTGCCCGGAGCCGAATACGGCAGTTCGGCGTCGGCGCTGGCGACGCTGGCGGTGTTTGCCGTTGAGGTCATCGTCCTCACCTGGCTCACCGGGTCGTCCTTCGGCCAGCGCCTCGTCGGCATTATCGTGGTCGGCCCAGGCGGTCAGCGCCTGAGCCTGTGGCGTTGCATCATCCGCACCCTGCTCATCTGCCTGGTGATTCCCGCGCTCGTCTACGACTCCAAGCGGCGTGGCCTGCAAGATCTCGCAGTGGGGTCGTTGGTGCTGGTGCGGCGAACTGTGCCGCGGTAGTCCAACGGGATGAGTCGCTAGCCGCGCATCGACTTCGGGATCTTGCCGCCCTTGGGCATTGGGCCCTTGGGTATCGGGACCGGGGAGTCCTTGGCGCTCAGGGCGTCGAGTCGGCGCCGAATGTCGTTGACCTCGGCGGGGCGGATGGTGCTCGGCAGGCGGGACAACTCTCGCTGCAGGCGCCCGATGCGCACCTGCCCCTCCTCGATGCCCACCTGAATCTCATAGATCGGCACTTCGGGCAGCCAGCGAGCGGTCTTCTTTCGCTCGTTGGCGAGCAGGTGCGTCACGCGCTGGCTGGGGCCCTCGCCGATGAGGACGACGCCGCAGCGGCCGATCACGCGGGACACGATGTCGGAGTTCCGGGTGACGGCGACGGCCGGGGTAACGGTCCAATTGCCGCGCATCTGCTCCACTACGGCCGCGGCCGCTCCGGGCTGACCCTCGATGGAGGTGTATGCCGCGTTCATCGCACGGCGGCTGAACCAGAACGTCGCTGCCAGGAGTCCCAGGGGGATGGAGATGAGGAGGCCGGTCAGTGTGTTTACGAAGAACGCGACGGGCGCCGCCACCACGATGGTGACGACGAGGAAGAGGCCGAGCATCTCCCAGCCCACCCAGCGGTGGGCCTGTTTGGTCATCCGGTAGTTCTGCCGCAGGGCAGAAAGGCGCTCGCGCATCTTGGACATGCCCCGCAGACTACCGGCGCCCCTGCCGGGGTGCTCCGCCTACATGCGGGACGGTGGAACCAGCCGGATCCCCTCACCGGGGCGAATGGGTGCCGGTCGGTCCACCCACGCCACGATGCCGCGCAGCCCCATGGCCGCTTTGGGGAAGGCTTCAGCCGGTGGACCGTATCGATCGGTCACCATCTGGCCGGCGATAGTGCAGGGGGTGTTCTCGCCGCCGGTCACCAGGACGGCGCCACCATCGAACACGAGTCGGGTGAGGCCGGGCAGCGAGGTCAGATCAGGGATTCCCGCGGTGCAAATGTTGTCGGCGATGACACCCGCCGCGAGATCCTCGATCCCGAGGGCTGCGGCGATGCGGGTGAGCTCATCGAAGTCGACGATCGACAGTTGGCGGTGGTTACGGATCTGGGTCCCGCGCTCGTACAGATACTTCTGCCGCGCATTGGACTGCATAGTCTCGCCGTAGTGGCGATCGCCGATGGCGCCACCCCAGTCGAGATCGAGTTCGGGAACGGCGAGCGGCGCGCTGGCGTCCGCCGGCCAGATGTGGGTGGCCAATACGCGAGCCGTCACGTGGTCTCCCGTGCGGCTATCGCTTCGCGGTACAGACGCCCAGCGCGGTAACTCGAGCGCACCAGCGGGCCGCTCATGACGCCCACGAAGCCGATGTCGCGGGCACGCTGATCCCAAGCGACGAAGGCCTCGGGCGGAACCCAGCGTTCGACCGGGTGGTGGCGTGGGGTCGGTCGCAGATACTGGGTGATCGTGACGAGGTCGCAGCCGGCCGCATGCAGGTCCACCAGTGCATCGTCGACTTCTTCATCCGTCTCGCCGAGGCCGAGGATGAGATTGCTCTTGGTGACCAGCCCGGCTTCCCGTGCCTGGGTGAGGACGTCTAAGGAGCGCTCGTAGCGGAAGGCGGGGCGCACCCGCTTGAAGATGCGCGGCACCGTCTCGAGGTTGTGGGCCAACACGCTGGGTTGGGCGTCGAATACCTCACCGAGGAGTTCCGGCTTGCCACTGAAGTCAGGGATGAGCACCTCCACCCCGCAGTCGGCGTTGAGGTGACCGATCATGCGCACCGTCTCGGCGTACAGCCAGGCGCCCTCATCCTCGAGATCATCCCGAGCAACACCGGTCACCGTGGCGTAGCGAAGAGCCATCGTGCGGACGGACTCGGCAACCCGCCGCGGCTCGTCGCGGTCGAGGGGGGCTGGCCTCCCGGTGTCGATCTGGCAGAAGTCGCACCGTCGCGAGCACTGCTCACCACCGATGAGGAAGGTGGCCTCGCGGTCCTCCCAGCACTCGAAGATGTTGGGGCAGCCGGCCTCCACGCACACCGTGTGCAGCCCCTCGCGGTCGACAAGGTCGCGGATGGCGGTGTATTCCGGACCGGTACGGAGCCGGGTTTTGATCCATGGCGGCTTGCGCTCAATCGGTACCGCGGAGTTCTTGACCTCAAGCCGCAGCAGTTTGCGCTCGCTCATGCTGTCGACCCTACGCCGGCCAGTGCGGCTACGACATGCCGCTGCACCACGGGGCGCACCTCACCGACGCTCATGGGGCCGAGGCCCTCCCAGGTAAAGCTGGTGACGCCCGCATCACGAATTCCGCACGGCACGATTCGGTCGAAGGCGCCGAGGTCGCAGTCGACGTTCAGTGCGAAGCCATGCTGCGTCACTCCCCGAGACACCCGCACGCCGATGGCCGCGACCTTGCGATCGGGCCCGCGATCGTCGGCGGCAACCCAGACCCCACTTCGTCCGGGCACCGTGATGGTCGCCAGTCCGAGTTCGGCGCAGGCGGCGATCAGGCCGGTTTCGAGTCTGCGTACGTGAGCGACGACGTCGAAGGGCTCCGGCAGGCGCACGATCGGATAGCCGACGAGTTGGCCCGGTCCGTGCCAGGTGATCTTGCCGCCGCGGTCGACATCGATGACCGGGGTGCCGTCCTGGGGGCGCTCGAACGGCTCGGTCCGCCGCCCAGCGGTGTAGATCGCCTCATGCTCGAGGAGGAGCAGGGTGTCCCCGCGCTCACCGGAGACGACCGCAGCGTGTATTTGTCGCTGCAGGTCCCAGGTCTTCCCGTAGTCCACGGGATGCGGACCGAGCTCGACGACATCAACCATGCAAGCAGCGTAGCCCCGCCGTCTCGTGGAACCGCGGAAGTGCTCCCGGGCGTGCTCGCGGGCACTAGGCTGCCGGCAACCGCGATGGGAGGATGCCATGGGAGCGCTGTCCGCGTGGGCTATTCGTCGGCCCGTCATCGCCATCCTCATCTGGGTGATCGCCACCGTGGGTGTCGGCGTTCTCGCTTTCTCGTTCAAGGGAACCTTCAATGACTCCTTCTCGCTGCCCAATACCCAGTCCGCGATTGCCCAGGACCTCCTTCAGGAAGTAAATCCCGCCGGCGCGGATGGCAACACCGCCAATGTCGTGTGGTCCCCCGCGTCCGGATCGGTGGAGGCTCCCGAGGTCAAGACCGAGGTAGACGGCCTGCTGACAAAGTTGGCTGCGCTCGACGGAATCAAGTGCATCACGTCGCCGTATGACGACAAGACCTACGGCCCCGACTGTCCTAAGCCCACGAGCAACGCCATGACGTTCCCGCCCGGGACGCCCCAGGACTTCCAGGACGAAGTCAATAAGGCCTTCGCCGATGGCACTACCAACGTCACCTATCCCGAGGGCACGCCGCAGTCTGTTCAGGACCAGCTGAATAGATTGCTCGAGGCCAACAAGGCGGCAAAGGAAGCAACTTCGACGATCAGCGCGGACAAGCGTGTCGCCTACGCGACCGTGACGTTCATCGGCGCCGGCACCGCGGTCGTGAGCCAGGAGTTGGCGGAGCAGTTCGTCGACGTCCTCCAGGCGACCAACTCCAGCCAACTCCAGGTAGGTGCCACCGGGCAGATTCTCACCGCCGCCGGCGCTGGGGACTCGGCGAGTGAAGCGGTGGGCGTCGTCGTCGCACTTATCATTCTTGCGATTGCCTTCGGTAGCCTGATCGCGGCCGGACTGCCCATTCTGATCGCCGTGAGCGGCTTGATCGTCGGTCAACTGCTCATCCTGCTCATCAGCGGTTTCCTCGACGTTGCATCCTTCGCCCCCGAACTCGCATCCATGATCGGCCTCGGCGTCGGCATTGACTACTCGCTGTTCATCTTGAACCGGTTCCGGCAGGAGGTGCTCGCCGGCGCTGCGCCCAAGGACGCCATCCACACGGCGACCCGTACCGCCGGACGCGCCGTCCTGTTCGCCGCCAGCACGGTGATCATGGCGCTACTCGGCCTCTTTGTCCTCGGGGTGAGTTTCTTCTACGGCCTTGCCATCGCGGCGGCGGTCACTGTCTTCGTCATCATGCTCGCCGCACTGTTCCTGCTCCCCGCAGTGGCCAGCCTCCTCGGGCGGCACACCATCGGCCTGCGCCTTCCCTGGGCGCGACACCCGAAGGTCAAGCCCCTCGACCAAAGCGCCTGGGCGTCGTACGGCTCCTTCCTGCAAAGGGCGCCGTGGTTGTTCGCGCTCCTGGCGCTCGGCTTGGTTGGAGTGCTGGCCATTCCGGCATTCTCGCTTCGTCAAGGCTTCCCCGACAACGGGAGTGCGCAACCGGGCACGCCGGCACGGGTGGGCTTCGATCTCATGGCGGAGGGGTTCGGGCCCGGAGTCAACGGACCGTTCTTCGTCGCCGTCACGCTCCCCACCCCCTTGGACGACACGGCCCTGCGCACGACGGTGCGGGACCTTGCCCAGACTGAGGGTGTCGCGCTGACACTGCCCAACGAGGACATGTTGCCCCTCTACGAAGAGGTCAAAATCGGCGATACCAAGGGCCTTTTCAGCGACAACGGCATCGTCACGAGTGTGTTGGTGCAGCCGACAACGGCGCCCGATGATCCGGCCACGAATCAACTGCTCGAGCGCTTGCGCACGCAAACCGCGTCCACCGTTGCCGCGTCGGGCGCGGCCATCTACGTCGGCGGCACGCAGGCTGTCACCCAGGACTTCACCGACGTTCTCATCAGCGTCCTCCCGCTCTTCCTGCTCATCGTGATCGGGCTCGGTTTCCTCGCGCTCTTCCTGCTGTTCCGTTCGCTCGTCATCCCACTCACCGCTGCCGTCACCAGCCTGCTGAGTTTCGCCGCGGCGCTCGGCGTCACGGTTGCGGTCTTCCAGTGGGGTTGGGGCGCGAGCCTGATTGGCGTGTCCACCACCGGTCCCATCCTGCCGTTCCTGCCCATCATGGTGTTCGCGATCCTCTTCGGCCTGTCGATGGACTACGAGGTATTCCTTGTTTCGCGCATGCAGGAGGGCTGGCACGAGACCGGGGACAACCGCGAGGCGGTCCGCCACGGTCTTGCCGGCTCCGGGCGCGTTGTCGTCGCCGCGGCGCTCATCATGAGTTCGGTGTTCCTCGCATTCGTGCCCATGCCCAATGACACGATCAAACTCTTCGGTCTGGCTCTCGCCTCGGCGATCCTGGTCGATGCCTTCATCGTTCGGCTCATTCTTATCCCCAGCGTCATGTCGATGCTGGGCCGCTCGAACTGGTGGCTGCCCGGTTGGCTGCGTCGTCACCTGCCGAACTTCAGCGTCGAATGACCGAGGTGGAGCCGGGCACCG
>JAYNIC010000013.1:19440-20649 GCA_038108715.1 Candidatus Nanopelagicales bacterium
GGCACCGGCGTCGGCATCACGGTGTCGTACTGGATGGACGACGAGAGCGCTCGCGCGTGGAAGGCCGTTGCCGAACACCGCATCGCCCAGGAGCGGGGTAGGGCGCAGTGGTACGCCGACTACTCGGTCGTGGTTGCGCAGGTCACCCGCGCGTATGGCCGTGGCCGGTAGTTCGGATGGACGGGCCGCGGCAATCGGCCTCGGTCAGCTGTCGGGATCGCCGCCGGTGTTGGAGATGATGTTGCGCAATTGCTCATTGGAGGCAAGTTGGTCAGGGCAGGTCGACTTCGCCCACTCCTTGGCCGCGGCCGCCCACTCCGGCTGATCGGGGTACTCGTCGCGCATCGATTGGTAGATGTCGAACGGCGCGGTACCCGCGGCTAGTTGATCGCAGAACTGCTGAGCCTGACCCGAATCCGAACCGCCTCCGCCGCATGCTGACAGTGTGAGCGCGGCGGCAATCGACTTGCTCAAATGCGTCCCACCGACATTCGGGATTCGACGACATCGCCGCCGATATATTCGATTCTGTAGGCCGCCGGGCCATCGTCTGGATTGACGTCGAGATCAGCGAGCACCTCGACCGGCTCGGTCCCTTCGTAGAGCAGTCCGATGCGGTCGTCGGTGGCGTAGGACGTTGGCAACAGGCCCTCGCCGACGACGCGCTGCAGAAGAGGTCGGCGCTGTGCCTCGCTGTCGTAGTGAACGCCGTTGCCGTAGGGGATCAGTCCGAGTCCGTTCGTGACGACCTCAAGCGTTGGTCCGAAGGAGTCCGTGGGGCCGCCCACATGCCAGCAGATCGAACCAGCGCTGACGCCGCCGAGGATGGTGCCGGAATCCCACGCCTCCTGCATCGCCTCGTCCACGCCGTGCAGACGCCACAGCGACAGTAGATTCGCCACGCTGCCACCGCCGACCCACACGATGTCACTGCGACCGAGCACCTCGTGCGGATCGCGATTCGGCATCGTGAAGAGGGCGAGATGGTCCACATCGCAGCCGATCGCGCCAAGGGCGGCGTAGGAGCGCGCGAGGTAACTCTCGTTGTCCCCGCTCGCTGTCATCACGAGGCAGACACGTGGCCGGTCAACACCGGTCAGCCGTAGTGCTTCCAGCATGATGCCGCCGGGTTTCATTACTCCCCAGCGGTCGGTCGCCAGAAAACCCCCGCTCGTGGCCAAGATTCGGCGCGTGGTCATGTGACTGATC
>JAYNIC010000014.1:0-4484 GCA_038108715.1 Candidatus Nanopelagicales bacterium
ATGCCGACGAGCGCCGCCCCGTCCTTGTTCTGGGCGGAGGCTCGAAGCGCGCGGCCGGCCCAGGAGAACCGCAGATAGAAATACAGAGCCACCAGCACGATGACCGCCGTAATTCCGGAGATCAGTTGCGGATAGGGGAGAACAAGTTCGCCAATTTGCAGGGACTCGGTGAAGTATGCCGGCGTCACGGACTTGAACTTGTTGCCAAACACGACGTTGAGGATGCCCTCCATCGCGATCGCTACGCCGAACATCAGCAACACCGTCATGCCAGGCCCTTGCGGGACCACCCTTTTCACTAGGCCTCTGTAGATGACCCAGCCGAAGACGGCCATGAGCGCTCCCATGACCGGAATCAGCAGAAGCGGCTCAATCCCGGTGATCTCCCAGATCTGCCAGGTGAGCAGTGCACTGAAGACGAGGAAGGATCCCTGGGCGACATTGACGACGTCGAGAACACCGAAGATGAGGGTGACACCTGACGACAGCAGTGCATAAACCCCGCCCATAAGTATCCCGAAGGCGAGGATTTGGATTATTTCCACAGATCCGCTCCAGACGACGATGACGTGGTGGATGCGTAGGTGAATCGGTTTCGTGGGGGGGGGGGGGGGGCCCCCCCTATCCCCCCCTGCCCCCTGGTGGTGGGTGGGGGGGGGGGGTTGTGGTTTTGTTGGGGGGGGGGCGGCCGCCCCCCCCCCCCCCCCAACAAACCCGACGGGTGATCTACTGCCAGGCGGGCTTGGGCACGACTACGGCACCACCGTTGGTGCTCGCGGCCGGAGGTGCAACGATCTGCACCTCACCGTCCTGCCACTGAGCGAGAAGGAACTCGCCCTGCGGCCGGCCGATCTCATCCCAGGAGAGCTCGCCGAGGATGGTGGATACGGAGTTGGCGTGCAGCCAATCGGCCATCGCCACGTTGTCGCAGCCACCCGTGGCCTCCACCGCGGCGGTCAGAACTTCAGCCGCGGCGTAGGCGTCCGCAGCATCCTCAGCCGGGACGAGTCCCTCGCCATTTTGGGCCTGGTACTCGGCAACGAACTCAGCATTGCCCGGCGTGGGGGACTTCTCGCTCCAGGAGACGGCGTAGAAGATGCCGTTCTCGTTGCCAGCACCGACACCCTCCACGTACTGCGCACCGTTGCTGGGAGCGGAGGTCTGGAACAAGATGCTCGGGTTGTACCCGATCTGCACCAGGCTCTTGGTCAGGCTGACGCCGTCCTCGAAGACCGCGCCCTGGGCAATCAGATCGGGCGCAGCACCGGCGATCTTCGCCGCGAAGGGCTGAAGGTTCGTGGTGCCCTCCGGGTAGATCTCGGAATACACCGTCTGAATGCCAGCTTCCTCAAGCTGCGCCTGCATCGATTCGATGACAGGTGCGGCGAACGGGTCATCCATCGTGACGTAGGCCGCGGTCTTCGGCCTCTGATCCTCCGGCAGGCTCGTGACCATCTGCACGAACGGGTTCGCCTGATTCGGGGCCGTAGCCTGCTGGGCAAAGAAGTAGAACTTGGGCTCGGGCTCGAAGATCTTCGGCGAGCCGCCGGCCGGTGCGATCAGAACCATTTGGGCGTTCTCCGCCACCGTCGACGCAGGGAAGTTCAGCAATGAAGAGAAGGTACCGAGCAACAGCGGGACCTTCTCCTGGCTGATCAGGTTGTTGTAGTCGGTGACGACCTGCTCCTGGCTGGAGGCATCGTCCAGGATCACCAGTTCGACCTGGCGACCGAGGAGGCCACCATTGCCGTTGATGAGTGTCTGCCAGGCTTCGTAGCCCTTCTTGGCCTCGCCACCTGGCTGAGAGAAGTCACCGGTCAGCGGCAGCGAGATGCCGATCCGGATCGTATCGCCACAGGTATCCGAGACGTCCGCTCCACTGGAACTGCTCGAGCTCTCGCCCGAGCTGCTTGATCCGCCGCAGGCGGTTACCACAAGGCTCAGTCCAGCGGCGGCGGCGAGGATTGCACCCGCGCGACGGCGACCGGTGAGCCGAACTGTCGAAGTTCGCATAAACGATTCCCTCCAGGACTGGCAAACGATAACAATCGATTGCAGGCCGAGCCTGCCCCCCGTCTCTTAGATCTGTCAAGCGTTCCGTCGAGAATGCCGCCCTCCGTGTCCAATTCGTGACTATGCACGGATAATCACCCGTCCCCCATGCCGCTACAGTGGCCCCGGACCCCATGGCTCACGATTGCAGGAAGGCCCATGACCACTCTTCACATCGGCCAGTTCAGTCGCTCCCCCGTCCTGGCGGCAGCCCGTGCTCTGAACTGGGACACCGACATGGATCTCCACCTGGAGGTGGGACCTGTCCCGTCGTCGCCCGCCCAGTTCGAGTCGCTGCGCAGCGGTGCCATCGACGTGGCCCTCACGAGCCCTGACAATGTCCTGCTCTATTCGGGCACCGCGAAGAATCCCCTCGGTGAGCAACTACCAGTCCGGATTCACCGGGCCATCGACGGCGGGCTGGGGCTCGCTCTCATGTCTCGGCCCGACCTCACGACACCAGAGGCACTGGGCGCCGCTCCCGTGGCCGTCGACGTCTTGCCCTCCGGCTTTGCCATCCTGCTCAAGGAGCTCCTACGACAGCTTGGGTTGCGAATCGAGGACCTTGACTTCGTGGAGGAGGGGGCCACCCCACGACGGGCGGAGCGCCTGATTGACGGGGCCATCGGGTGCACGATCCTCAATGCCGAGTCTCGCGTCCGGGCCACACACCAGGGCATGCGCGTGTGGGCTACATCGATGGATGTCTCCCCCATCTATCCGGGCACGGTTCTCGCGACGCTGGCAGACGGTCCCGATGTGATGCCCCTGCTCGATCTGTGGGACCGCACGACGGAGTGGCTGCTCGACACTGATATCAGTGAAGTCAGCACCGTTCTGGAGTCGCAGATTCCCGGTCTCGGGGACCGCGACTACCTCGCCTTGCTTCGCGACCCCGATGTGGGGCTTGCGCGCAACCGAGCGGTGACCGCTGACCAATTGCGTGTTCTGGCCGATCTGCGCCGCTCGTCGGGAGCGTGGGCGCCGGACGAGGAGCACATCCGCGCTCTGGCAACGGCGTGACGCCACCGATCTCTCGGCGCGTGCTCACGGCACTGCTGGCCGGTGTATTCATCTCGACATTCGCTCGATTCCTCATGCCACCGATGCTGCTGGCCATGGCCGGCGATTTCCAGGTCACTTTGGCAGTGATCTCTATCGCCGCCAGCGCGTACTTCTTCACCTACGGCCTCGCTCAGCCTGTCTGGGGCATCATCTCCGATCGCATCGGGCGCGTAGCGGTCATGCGAACGGCGCTGCTGCTGTCCGCCCTGTTCGACGCCGTCAGCGCGATCCCCATGCCGGTGGAACTTTTTATCGCGATTCGCGCGCTTTCCGGCGCTTGCATGGCCGGGGTGTTTCCCGCGGCATTGATCTACATCGGTGATGCGATCCATGATCCGCGTGAGCGCCAACCGCGCATTGCCCTGCTCATGTCCGGAGTTGCCATCGGCATCACTCTCGGCACGCTCGCGGCAGGCTTGGGCGTCGAGACCATCGGATGGCGCGCGTTCTACGTCATGACGGCAGCACTGTCGGCACTCATCGCCTGGTACGTGTCACGCGTGCCCGAGCCACAGCGCCCCGAACCGCTCCCGGTGGCGCGGGCCTTCGCGCTCGTCCTGTCCTCCGGGTGGTCGTGGCTGCTCTACGCCCTGGTCTTCGTTGAGGCGGGCGTCCTCCTCGGCGGCTTCGCCATGATTCCCGCATCCGTCGAAATCGCCGGCGGTACCCCGGCGCTGGCCGGCCTGTTGACTGCCGGCTACGGAGTCTCGGTCCTGGTGATGAGTGCGCTGGCTCGCAAGGCCAGCGCCCACTGGACGGCAGCCATCCTTCTCGTCATCGGCGGCTCCGGCGCGGTGCTGTGCTACGCACTTCTGGCAATCAGCATCACCCCCGCTTTCGTGGTGTCCGGCGTGGTGCTCCTGGGAGTGGCGTGGGTTTTCATGCACTCCACCCTGCAGACATGGGCGACCTCCCTGACCGCAGAGGCGCGTGCGACCGCCGTGTCCCTCTTTGCCGGATTCATGTTCTTCGGCAACGCCGTGGGGACCTTGATCGCCGGTGTCGCGCTCCAGGA
This sequence comes from Candidatus Nanopelagicales bacterium, assembly GCA_038108715.1. Lineage (GTDB taxonomy): Bacteria > Actinomycetota > Actinomycetes > S36-B12 > S36-B12 > Mxb001. Next base: position 4,133 of record JAYNIC010000014.1, read on the forward strand.
CGCCGGCGCCCGAGCCCTGTTCTTCACGTTCACGGTCATTGCCCTCATTTTGACGACCGTCGCGGCGACCGCCCGCCGCCGATTCGAACATCGCCTAGTCTGACCCCGTGTCCGCGACCCTCAAAGACGTGGCGCGCGTGGTGGGAATCCATCCCGCGACGGTTTCCCGTGCGCTGAACCCCCGCACATCGCACCTGGTCAGCCCCGAGACGGTCGCCAAGGTCCGCAAGGCGGCCGAATCCTTGGACTACGTGCCGAATCCGATGGCGTCGGGGCTGCGCACCGCCCGTTCCCACACGGTGGGGGTGGTGATCCCCGATCTGACGAACCCACTGTTCCCCGGCATGGTGCG
>JAYNIC010000014.1:4494-20335 GCA_038108715.1 Candidatus Nanopelagicales bacterium
ATCCAGGACACACTGTCCCGGGCTGGCTACACCCCACTTCTGGTCAACACCGACAATGACATGGACACCGAGGCCACGTTGGTTGGCTCCCTGCGGGCACGACGCGTCGACGGGCTGATCGTCGCCACCGCTCGACGCGAGCATCCTCTGCTAGCCGAGGTGGGAGACGCACTTCCGATCGTCCTCGTCAATCGAGTCACGGAGAGTGTGGCGCTGCCCTCGGTGACAACGGACGAACAGCATGGCATCCGACTCGCGGTGGATCATCTCGTCGGGCTCGGGCACTCGGACATCGTGCACGTGGCCGGGCCGACCTGGTCATCCACCGGTCACGAGCGTGCACAAGCATTCCAACGCGCGATGCGATCCCATGGGCTCACCTCCGCGCGACGTAGTTTCCCCGTCTCGGGCTGGAGCGTCGACGCGGCGCGCGACAGTGCACTCAAAGCGCTGGCAGCCGCCAAGGTCACGGCCGTCGTAGCCGCCAATGACCAACTCGCCCTGGGCACAATCGCGGCGGCCCGACACGAGGGCCTGCGCTGTCCGCGCGATATCAGCGTGATCGGATACAACGACATGCCCTTCATGGACCTCGTTGATCCTCCGCTCACCACGGTGCGGGTTCCCGTCAGTGACATCGGCGCTGAAGCGGCCCGGCTACTGCTGAGCCTGCTCCGCGACGAGGCACCGAGTCCTGTCAAGCACGTGCGTCTCACGCCCGAACTCATCGTGCGTGGTTCAACTGCCGCCCTTCGTTGAAGCGCCTCTCTCAGAACGGAGCAACCGTGGAATCACGCACTCTCGGCAGCGGCACCGCCGCGCTAGACGTCACCGCACTCGGCCTGGGCTGCATGGGCATGAGCTTTGCCTACGGCAAGGCCGACGACGCCGAGTCCCTGCGGACACTTGACGCTGCCGCCGACGCCGGTATCGGGTTCCTCGACACGTCCGACTCGTACGGCCCATTCGCCAATGAAGAGCTTCTCGGCTCCTGGCTCGCCGGCCGTGTGAACCGGCCCGTCATTGCGACGAAGTTTGGCCAAGAGTTCCTGCCCGATGGCGGGCGACGCCTGAACGGCACACCGGAGTACGCGCGGGCCGCGTGCGATGCGAGCCTCGGACGCCTCGGCATCGACCACATTGACCTGTACTACCTGCATCGCGTGGATCCGGCGACTCCGGTCGAGGAAACCTGGGGAGCGATGGCGGATCTCGTCACGGCGGGCAAGGTGCGGTTCCTCGGCATCTCCGAGGCCAGCGCAGCCACGCTGCGGCGCATCCACGCCGTACATCCGGTCACCGCTGTGCAAACCGAGTGGTCGCTGTGGACACGCGATGTCGAAGACAACGGTGTCCTCGACACGGTGCGCGATCTTGGCATCGGATTCGTCCCCTACTCGCCGCTGGGACGCGGCTATCTCACCGGGACCATTCGTCGACCGGAGGATCTCGCTGAGGACGATGGGCGCCGCTCATGGCCGAGATTCAGTGCGGACGTGCTCGATGCGAACCGAGCGATTGCCGACGCTGTGGCGTCTGTGGCGAGCCGCCTAAGGTGCACTCCGGCGCAAGCCGCGCTTGCGTGGCTGCTGCATCAGGGGGACGACATCGTCCCCATCCCGGGATCGCGCAGGGTCAACCATCTGCTGGACAACGTCGGAGCGTTGCAGGTCCCGTGGGACGACGCGGCGACCGCTGAGGTCGAGGCCGCGGCGCCTATCGGTGGGACCGTGGGACAGCGCTACCCCGATGCCCTCATGAAGTCGATTGACTCGTAGCGGCCCGAGCAGCCGCACGTCGATCTCCAAGGCCGCCGGTGACCACCGCGACGAAGGCGACGAGGACCCCGACGACGAGGTGTCCGTCGACCACGTCGGTGAGCAGCAGGTCCAGCACGAGGGCGCCCGCCAACTGACCAGCCGTCACCAGGAGCGTGACCGCGAGGACGCCGATCCGCCCCACGATCCAGGCCGTCGCCGCGAGGAACAGCGCACCGATCACGCCACCGATATAGAGCCACGGCGGCCCCGACGGCGGCGCTTGCGGCTCCAGGCGGCCGAGCAGTATCGAGATCGTCAACACGATGAGGACCAGCACGAAACCGAGCATGAAATTGATCCATGCCGCGACGAGTGGCTCACGGGTCACCGCGGTTGCCCGACCGTTGGCCGCCTGCTGCCACGCAACGGCAGCTCCGGTCACCACACACAGGATCGCCCAACCCACGGCGCCGACACCCTCGTCCCAGCGCCCGCTTGCTGCCGCTGCCACCGCTCCAAGACCGAGGAGAGCGGCGAGAACCCGGCTGGAGGAAATCGGCTGACGACCACGCGGACTCCAGCCGCGACTGTCAACGAGGAGCGAGGCGGCTATCTGGCCGCCCACCAGCGCCACTGAGAACAGAGCAACCCCGATCACTGGAACCGACAGACTCTGCGTGGTGATAAAGAGCGCGCCGGAGATGCCGCCGAGGGCAATCCACCTCGGTTGACTGCCGCTGCGAATCGCCGTCACGAGGGTCACCAGGCCTCGACGAACCCGGGACACCGTCAGGCCGATCATCGTCAGGAGAGTGAGTCCGACCGCGAACGAGAACGCCGCCGCCTCGATTCCACTACCCACCTCCCCGGCCAGGGTGCCGTTGGCCCGCGCCTGAACCGCGCTCAGACCACCCACCGCCAGGCCACTGGCGGCCATGACAAGTAGGACGCCCGTCTGGCGGCTCTCCCCGGCCATCAGTGGAAGAAGTGCCGGGTGCCGGTGAGGTACATGGTCGCCCCTGCCGCCTCGGCCGCCGCGATGACCTCGTCATCGCGCACCGAGCCTCCGGGCTGCACGATGGCACGCACGCCCGCCTCGAGCAGCACTTCGAGTCCATCGGGGAAGGGGAAGAACGCATCGGAGGCGGCGACGGCGCTGCGAACGCGATCTTCGCCCGCCCTCGCCACGGCGAGCCGGGCCGCATCGACACGGTTGACCTGACCCATCCCGATGCCCACCGCGCCACCGTCGCGCGCGAGCAGGATGGCGTTGGACTTGGGCGAACGCACGGCCCGCCAGGCAAAGGCAAGATCCCGCATCGTCTCGGCGTCCACCGGAGAGCCGCAGGCCAAGCGCCAGGTACCGGGATCGTCGCCATCGGCGCCGATGTCATCCGCGGACTGCAACAGGACCCCACCGGCAATGGCGCGTACCTCCACCCAGTCCGATGCCGCACGGGGTTCGGCGCGCAGGATGCGCAGGCCTTTGCGCTCGACCAGAAGTTCTAGAGCACCGGGCTCGAACTCGGGTGCGACAACGACCTCGGTGAAGACGTCGACCATCTCGCGCGCCATGGCTTCGGTGACAGCACTGTTCGCCGCAACCACACCACCGAAGGCCGAGACCGGATCGGTCGCGAACGCCTTCTCGTACGCCTCAGCGATATCGCGACCGATCGCGATGCCACACGGATTCGCATGCTTGATGATCGCAACAGCCGGTTCGGCATGGTCATACGCGGCTCGACGTGCCGCATCGGCATCGACGTAGTTGTTGTAGGACATCTCCTTGCCATGAAGTTGCTCAGCGCGAGCGAGACCCGGTCGGGAGAAGTCCGCGGCATAGAGCGCGGCTCGCTGATGCGGGTTCTCGCCGTAGCGCAGTACGTCGCGTCGGTTCCACGCCTGGCCCAGCCAGGACGGGAAGCCTTCACCGTCCGGATCGGGTGCCACGACGTTGCCCAGCCAGGTCGCGACGGCGACGTCGTAAGACGCGGTGTGGGCAAAGGCCTCGGCTGCGAGACGTTGGCGCTCGGCGAGGGTGAAGCCACCGGCGCCCAGCGCCGCGATCACGTCGTCATAGTGACCGGGCGAGACGACCGTCGCGACGTTCGCATGGTTCTTAGCCGAGGCCCGCACCATGGCCGGTCCGCCGATGTCGATCTGCTCGATGCACTCCTCCGGCGACGCACCCGATGCAACGGTGTCGACGAAGGGATAGAGGTTGACCACCACCAACTCGAACGGTGCGATATCGAGATCGACGAGCTGCTGACGATGATCGGCAGATCTCAGGTCGGCGAGCAGACCCGCGTGCACGCGTGGATGCAGAGTCTTGACACGGCCATCGAGGCACTCGGGGAAGCCGGTGAGGTCGGACACCGGTGTCACGTCGACTCCCGCGTCCACGATGCGCGCGGCGGTCGACCCGGTCGAGACGATCTCGACACCGGCCGCCGACAAGGCCTGAGCCAACTCGGTGAGGCCGGACTTGTCGTAGACCGAGATCAACGCACGCTGGATCGGCCGTCGATCCGCATCCGGGAGGGTCTGGTCCGTCGTCATGGAATGGTCACCTTCCTGCCGTCGATGGTGCACCCGTGCTGGGCCAGTGCGCTCACGGTAGAGACGAGCAGTCCTCGCTCGACCTGCTTGATGCGCTCGTGGAGGACATCCGCGTCGTCACCCTCCTGCACCGGGACGGCCGCCTGCGCGATGACCGGGCCGGTGTCGACGCCGGCATCGACGATGTGGACCGTGCAGCCGGTGACCTTGGCGCCGTACGCGAGAGCGTCCTTCACGGCGTGCGCACCCGGGAAGGCGGGCAACAGGGCCGGGTGCGTATTGACGATGCGGTCAGGAAATCGATCGAGCACGGCGGTCCCGAGAATGCGCATGAAGCCTGCGCACACCACCCAGTCCGGTTCGAACGACGCGATGAGATCGGCCAGTGCGGCATCCCACACGGCACGGTCGTCATAGGCCGAGGCGGGTAGGACCTGGGTCGAGACCCCGTGGCGAGCGGCCCGCTGCAGTGCGACGGCCGAAGCGTCGTCGCTGATGACGCCGACGACGCTGAAGTGCGACGAGGGAGCATCGAGGAGGGCCTGCAGGGTCGTGCCACTTCCGGAGACGAGGACGACGATGCGAGCGGTCACATCGCGAGCCTAGTGAGGCGTGCCGGAATCAGCCTCAGCGGTGCCACGGCGCGCGCACGACCACATCGCCACACCAGTGATCGGCGTAGCCGCGCAGGCGGCGCCCAGAATCCCACAGCGGCGACAGGCCGATGACGAGCACCAGAAGCCACGCGAGGCTGCCGACAACGGGGAGAAAGCTGGCTGCGCCCGCGATCCCGTAGAGGAGGAACCACCGCCGCGCGGAGGAGCTCCAACCCAGTGGGCCGCCCGTCTCGATGCGCAGCGCCCGAATCCCGACGCACCAGCCGCCGATTGTGCGACCCCAGATGGCCATGAGCGGCACGGTGTAAAGCGCAGAGAGCACGATCCACACCGCGATGCCGGTCCACACCGGCAGACTCGGGGACGCCAACACCGACATCGCACCCGCGTCATCGACGCGCACCTGCACCACACCCGTCACGCGCTGCGCGAGCCAGGCTGTCACGAGCCCGGCCACGACGACGATGAGCGCCAGGTCAATGGCTGCTCCCGCCATGCGCAAGGACATGGGGGCCAGAGTGTGCGGCGTCGCCGCAGGTCGCCTGCCCGATGTGGCCGGCTGGGTCCGCGAGCGGCGCGCGGCGGCCGGTCGCGTCGTACTAGCCATGGAGATCGTGCCCGCCTTCCCTCGGTGGCCAGATGACCACGACCGCGCTACCCAGCAGAGTGGTCCCGAACGCGGCCAACCCAACGTAGATGGGTGCGGGGCCGAGTAGCGACAGGCTCGCCGACCCCAGTGAACCGGAGCAGACCAGGGCGAGCGCGGCAAGGCCGAGGCCCGCAAGCGCAGCCGCAGCCGCGGCGACGGCCAGTCCCGGCAGACCGGTCCAGTCACGGCGACGGAGCAGCGAGCCCATGACGGCGCCGGCCACAACGCCGACGAGCGGCAGGAGGACCGCACCGCCCGGCGGATCCGGGGGAACAGCGGCGAGGATCGGTAGGCCCGGGAGCGCGGCCGAACCGGCAGGACCGAACGCGGAGATGGTGGCGGTGGAGCTGACCGCGAACCCAGGCCCGAGGAGGTAGGCGATGGTCCACATGAGGGCAACGGGGAGGTAACCCAGGGAGAGCGCCATTACGAGCAGGCCCCCCGCGGCACCCAGACCGAGGCCGCCGAGTACCCGAGCGATCTCGTCGGCATGGACGACAATCATGGTGCCGAGGGCCAACGCAGCGGCGATGACCAGGACCAGCACTGCGGTGAGTGCGGCCGCCGGAACATCCACGAGTGCACGGGGCACGAGTTCTGGTTCGATCAATCGCGCACGGGCGAAAAGGGTGGCCAGGGCCACGACGAGGGCGATCGAACCGGCGATGACGCCGGCCTGCCAGGGCACCGCTCCCAGATGTCGGCCGAGGCCAGCCAGGAGTGCCGCGCCGAGTCCGTACGGCACCGCAGCGCTCAGGGCCACGGCCACCGCCTCGCCGCGCCGCGCGACCGCGGCGGCGCCGGCTGCCCACCGGGTGGCGGCCATGATGGCGACGACGCAGAGCAGCCCGAAACCGATCGGCGGCAGGCTCACGGGGGTGTCGAGGATGACGAGGGGGACCCCCTGCCCGGCCAGCCACCCCGCCGATGCGGCCTCCAGCATGTGGGACCACTCCCAGGGGGCAGCCGGATCGAGCATCCACGCGCCGAGGGCGACGATGGCCAGGACGGCGTAGCTCAGGAGGGCAGCGGCGGCTCCGGCGAGGGCTCCGGCAACGACGAGGGGCAGGGGCGGACTGCCCGGGGACTCGGCCCGGTCATGCGAACGCCGTCCGGTATCGGGACGGCGTTCGGTCAGGCTCACTCGTTAAGCCTCGCAGGATGACAGGCGTCACATGCGTAACGGCACGCCCAATTCGCAATTCCGCAGAACTAGCCGCGGAGCATGGACCGCATCAGGCGGGCGGCCTCACTCGGCGTCTGGCCGACCTTGACCCCGACCGCCTCCAGAGCATCCTTCTTCGCCACGGCGGTGCCCGCCGAACCGGACACGATCGCGCCAGCGTGCCCCATGGTCTTGCCCTCGGGGGCGGTAAAGCCCGCGACGTATCCGACGACCGGCTTGGTCACGTTCTCCGCGATGAACGCCGCGGCCCGCTCCTCGGCATCGCCGCCGATCTCACCGATCATCACGATCGCCTCGGTCGCGGGGTCTGCCTCGAACGCCGCAAGGCAGTCGATGTGCGTGGTGCCGATGATCGGATCGCCGCCGATGCCCACAGCAGTCGAGAAGCCGATGTCGTTCAACTCGTACATCATCTGGTAGGTCAACGTTCCGGACTTCGACACCAGTCCGATCGGACCCGCACCGGTGATGTCGGCCGGGATGATGCCCGCATTGGACTGCCCGGGAGAGATGATGCCGGGGCAGTTCGGCCCGATGATGCGCGTCGTACCCGCGTTCTGCGCGTACTGGAAGAACTTCGCCGTGTCGTGCACCGGGATGCCCTCGGTGATGACAACGCACAGCGGTATCTCCGCGTCGACGGCCTCTTCCACCGCGGCCTGCGCGAATCGCGGCGGCACGAACACCACCGAAACGTTGGCACCGGTGGCGATGACGGCCTCACCTACGTCGCCAAAGACCGGGATGCCGTCCACCTCTTGCCCGCCCTTGCCCGGTGTCACACCCGCCACCACTTGAGCGCCGCTGGCGACCATGCGTCGCGTGTGCTTGGTGCCCTCGGAGCCGGTCATGCCCTGCACGAGGATGCGGCTGCCTGAGTCGAGCCAGATCGTCATGATGCGCTCCCATCGCGGCCCGCTGCCGCCAATTGGGCCACGCGACGCGCGGCATCATCCATGGTCGGCACCATCTCCACGAGTGGATGGTTGAAGTCGGTGAGGATGCGTCGCCCCTCTTCGGCGTTATTGCCGTCGATCCGGCACACGATCGGCTTGGTGATCGGCTCTCCCCTGGCCGCGAGCATCTCGACCGCCTGGACGATGCCATCGGCCACGGCGTCGCATGCGGTGATTCCGCCGAACACGTTGACGAAGACCGCATGGACGTCGGGGTCGTTCAGCACGATGTCCAGACCGTTGGCCATGATCTCCGCACTTGCACCACCGCCGATATCCAGGAAGTTTGCCGGGCGAATACCGCCGAACTCCTCGCCGGCGTAGGCCACGACATCGAGCGTGCTCATGACGAGTCCGGCACCGTTGCCGACTACGCCAACCTCGCCATCGAGCTTGACGTAGTTCAGGTCAAGTTCCTTGGCCCGCAATTCAATGGGGTCCGTGCCCTCGCGATCCACCAGATCCGCGTGCGATGCATGGCGGTAGTGGGCATTGTCGTCGAGGGTGACCTTGCCGTCGAGGGCGAGCACGCGCCCATCCGCGGTGAGCACGAGCGGATTGACCTCGACCAGGGTCGCGTCCTCCTTGACGAGGACGTCCCACAGTCGAACGAGGACGTTGGTGACCTCGTCCCGGATATTCGCCGGGAATCCCGCCTGGTCGACGATTGCGCGTGCCTTCGCCGTATCGACACCGTCAATCGCATCGACCCGTACCAGAGCCAGTGCTTCAGGCCTCGTCGCCGCGACCTCCTCGATCTCTACGCCGCCTTCCACGCTGGCCATGGCCAGGAAGGCACGATTGGCGCGGTCGAGCAGGAAGGAGACGTAGTACTCCTCGGCGATATCCGTGGCCTCGGTCACCAGGACGCGGTGCACCGTGTGGCCCTTGATATCCATACCGAGAATGTCGGTCGCGCGGGCCTGCGCATCGTCCGGGGTGTCGGCGAGTTTGACGCCGCCGGCCTTACCGCGACCACCGGTCTTCACCTGTGCCTTGACAACAACCGGACCGCCAATCTTGCGAGCGACCTCATGAGCGGCATCAGGTGTTACGCAAACTTCTCCGGCGGTCACCGGCACCTCGTGTGCGTCGAACAGTGTTTTTGCCTGGTATTCGTACAGGTCCACAGAAAAGGCCCTTCGATGGGACGGTGCCGTCAGCCTACTGAGGAAAGCCGTGCCTCTCGACACGGCCCCTGATCACTCGTCGAGGAGCGAGAGCATCGATCCGATCTCGTGAACGACGCGCCCATCGACTGGCAGTGACAGATGTCCCACGCCACGCACCAGCATGTTGCGCGCGTTCAAGTCCGGGTGCAGCACCTGTGCGTTGGACTGCGGGATGACCAACTGATCGATATCGGACCAGACGGCCAGGATGCGCGTGCGGCACCCGGGAGCGGGCTCAGCGAGCTCGGTGATGAGGTCTCCCCCCATACGCATCTGCCGGGCCACCGTCAGCGGCACGAGGTGCGCGGGCAGCGTGCCCTGATGCGGCGTCCCGAGGGTGACCAGCGTGTGAACGCGCTGATCGCCCCCCAGACGCTGGACGAGGTAGCGGCCGATGAGTCCGCCCATGGAGTGACCGATGACGTGCACCTGATCGTGTCCGGTCTCGTCGCACACCTCCTCGACGAGGTCACCGAGGCGCACGGCCACAGAACGGATGTCGTCGGTCAGTGGGGAGTAATTCAAGGCGTAGGTCGAGCCAAAGCCGCGTCGATGCAGGCCGCGCCGCAGGACGGTGAAGATGGAGCGGTTGTCCATGACACCGTGCACCAGGACGATGGGCATCCCAGCAGCCACAACATCGCCGACGAGGAGCCCCCGCTGAGCCGGCGGGAGCCCCTCGAGGGAATGCCGCTCCTGCTGCAGTCGGAACTGCTCTTCGACCAGACCCATCGGATACATCGCGAGGTGGGCGGCCACCCAGGCGGTCTCGACCGCAACGCCCTTGACCGCACCCGGCCGCAGCAGGGAGCGCCCCACCCAGGACGCGCAGTCGCGCAGGCCGATGACCGCGCGGCGACCAAATCCGTCGGTCGTCTCGTACGGCGGCGCAGGCACGGGTTCGGCGACCATCCGCCGACGTTAGCGCGCCCACGGGCGGTATGTCCTGCGACCGCGGGTAGGGGCTTTGCCGACCTCGCGCGCTCAGCCCCTATCGTTGGTGATGGCACGTTGCCGGCACGAGGGAAGGGGCGCGATGTCCGCCACCGCACGCATCCTGGTCGCCAAGCCCGGCCTTGATGGGCATGACCGTGGAGCGAAGGTGGTCGCTCGAGCGTTGCGGGACGCGGGCTATGAGGTCATCTACACCGGACTGCACCAGACCCCCGAGCACATCGTCGACGCGGCGATCCAAGAGGACGTCGACGCCATCGGTGTCTCGATCCTGTCCGGTGCCCACCAGGTGCTCTTCGCCGAATTGATGGCTGAACTCGAGCGCCGAGACGCCACCGACATCGTCGTCTTCGGGGGCGGAATCATCCCCGAGGCCGACGTCCCAGGCCTGAAGGAACTCGGCGTGGCGGAGATCTTCGGTCCCGGCACGTCCATGGAGCAGATCTCCTCCTGGGTCGGGTCCCACGTGAGCCCCACTGAGACCTCTCGCCCCTAGGCGCATCATTCGTCACACTAGTCACAATTGCCCCACTGGTTTGCCGCATGACCCCCGAACCTGATAAACCCGGGGGGTGCGCCGCCATCTATTGCCCATCGCCTGCGTGGGCGTGCTGATCCTGGGCCAGGCGGCGATCGTTCTGACCGCGGTGCCCTGGGTCTCGGCCCTGTCGGCCCAGGCCGCCGGCCCCGTGGATGGCGCAGGCGGCTCCGGGAGCCTCCCCGCCGAGGCCGGCAGCGGCGCCAGCGCCACCACCGACCTACGTCTCGATGGTTCCGCCGGCGTTGCCCACATCGCCTCGGTTACCGCGGTCCGTTCGTCGGCCGGGCAGGGTTCGGAAGAACAGGAGGAGCCGGAATACTCAGGCCCGGCGTACAGCTACCCGGTCACCTGGGGTACCCCCATCAGTGGGAAGTTCGGCGCGGTGAGTTCGGACTGGCCGCGCGGCCACGCCGGGCTCGATTTCAATGGCGACCTCGGTGATCCCGTTTACGCAGCCACCGACGGCAAGGTCACGTATGCGACGTACAACGACGCCGGCTACGGCAACCTCGTCATGATCATGCGCCAGGACGGCACCCAAACGCGCTACGCACACCTGTCGAAGATCAAGGTCAAGCGGGGGCAGCGGGTGCGGGCCGGTGACCTCATCGGCAAGATCGGGGCGACGGGCAACGCGTTTGGCGCCCACCTGCACTTCGAGGTCCGTGTGGGAACTGCCCTCACGCCGACGAACCCCGCGGGGCTGTGGACCGGCAGCCGGCCCGGGATCCCGGCCGATCCGCCTCGGTGGGCCTGCAAGAACTTCGGCTGCTAGCGGCCTACAACTTCTCCACCGGCGCGTACCGCAGCAGCAGGCGCTTCGTCCCGGCGCTGCCGAAGTCGATCGTGGCCTCGGCCCGGTCTCCCACACCGCTCGTCTCCACCACCGTCCCAAGGCCGAAGGTCTTGTGCGTGACCCGCTCCCCCACGTCCAGCGCATCAACGGGCGCGGTAACCGAGGTGGGCTGCGGACGGCCGAATCCGGTCGGGCGAGCGGACGGTGGCGTGGGCGTCCACGTGGGCTCCGGCTCATCCCGTCGTGAATCGAGGAGTTCAGGTGGAATCTCGTCGAGAAAGCGCGAGGCGGGATTGTGCGACGGGGTGCCCCAGGCCGACCGCGTCACGGCGCGGGTGAGGTAGAGGCGCCGTCGCGCCCGGGTGATGCCGACGTACGCGAGACGACGCTCCTCCTCAAGGTCCGACTCCGACCCCAGTGACCTGATGTGCGGGAACACACCGTCTTCCATGCCGGTCAGGAAGACCACGGGGAACTCCAGACCCTTGGCCGTGTGCAAGGTCATGAGGGTGACCACGCCTTCGTCGTCATCGGGGATTTCGTCCGCGTCGGCCACGAGCGAGACTCGTTCGAGGAACCCAGCGAGCGTCGGCTCATCGTTGTCGCGCTCGTATTCGGCGGCCACGGACTCAAGTTCGGCGAGATTCTCCACGCGAGACTCGTCCTGGGGGTCGGTCGATGCCTGAAGTTCGGCGAGGTAGCCACTTTGCTCAAGTACCGCTTGCAAGATCACCGCCGGACCCTCACCTGCTTCGTCCAGGGTGCGCAGATCCGACATGAGTCGAGCAAAGGCCTTGGCCTGGGTAAGCGATCGAGTCGCGAGCCCGCCGATTTCGTCAAGGCGATCCATGGCTGCCCCAAAGGAGATTCGCTCGCGTTGAGCAAAGGAGTCGATCACCTCCTCTGCTCGGTCACCGATACCGCGCTTGGGCACGTTGAGGATGCGGCGCAGCGAAACATCGTCATCGGGATTGGCGATCGCGCGAAGGTACGCGATGGCATCGCGAATCTCCCGGCGCTCATAGAAGCGGGTCCCCCCGACTACCGTGTACGGCATCCCAACCCGGACAAAAATTTCTTCGATCGCACGCGATTGAGCATTCGTGCGATAGAAGACCGCAACATCGGCGGGACGAATCCCTCCGGTGTCGACGAGCTGGTCGATCTCGTCGGCAACGAAGCGTGCCTCATCGTGCTCATCGTCAGCGACGTACAAGGCGATCTCGTCACCCGGGCCGGAGTCGGTCCACAGTCGCTTGGGTCGACGACCGGTATTGCGCGCGATGACCTTGTTCGCGGCGTCGAGGATGGTCTGAGTCGAACGGTAGTTCTGTTCGAGCATGACGGTCCGCGCGTCAGGGAAATCCCGCTCGAACTCCTCGATGTTGCGGATGGTGGCGCCACGGAAGGCGTAGATGGACTGGTCCGCATCACCAACCACGCACAACTCAGCAGGCGGCACCCCGTCCGAGCCGTCGCCAACCAATTCCCGAATCAGCATGTACTGAGCGTGGTTGGTGTCCTGGTACTCATCGACGAGGATGTGGCGGAAGCGGCGGCGATAGTGCTGCGCCACGTCCGGAAAGAGTTGGAGCAGGGCCACCGTCGCCCCGATGAGGTCGTCGAAGTCGAACGCGTTGGCAAGGCGCAGCCGACGCTGGTACTCGGTGTAGGCCTGCGCCAGTGCCTTCTCCTGCGGGGTCTGGGCGCGCTGGGCGAAAGTCTCTTCGTCGATGAGCTCGTTCTTCAGCTGTGACACGCGCGCGGTGAAAGACCTCGGTGGATTGCGTTTGGGGTCCAAATCAAGATCGCGCATCACCATCGACATCAGTCGCTGGGAGTCGGCCGCGTCGTAGATGGAGAAATTCGTGGACACGCCTAGGCGCCCAGCCTCGCGCCGCAGGATGCGCACACACGCGGAGTGGAAGGTCATCACCCACATCGCCCGCGATGCAGGTCCGACGAGTTCGGCGACGCGATCGGCCATCTCACGTGCCGCCTTGTTCGTGAAGGTGATCGCGAGGATCTCCGACGGGCGCACGTGCTCCTCACGGATGAGGTGAGCGATTCGGCGCGTGAGCACGCGGGTCTTGCCCGAGCCCGCACCCGCCACGATGAGCAGCGGTCCCCCACGATGATGGACCGCCTCATCCTGGGCCGGGTTCAGATCTGACACCCGCCGATCCTACGGCGGTGCGCTGACGGGGCAGTGAGCGCTTGAGGAGACCAGCGGCGAGCCGCTAGAGGAGGTAGGCCACCACCGCAGCGTTCACATCGACGTCACCGACAACGTCACGGCGAATGGTGCCGCGGCTATCGAGCGGGACGATGATCAGGCCGGTGATGCGCGACTTCCGGGGCACGATGAGAGAAGGATGCTCGGGCGTACCGAGGGAGTAGAAGGTCACCTCGCCGCCCTTCTTGACCGCAGCAGCGTTCACCCGCAGCACGGCGGCGGTGGCCCCCGATGCGCTGATGCGGGCGCGCTGGGTCATCGTGTCGGCGGATACCACCTCTCCGGCTTTGTGCGGGGTCTTGATGAGCTCGGTGAGCCGACTTCGCCCCTTGCGTACCTGGACCGGTTCCACCGGCACGAGGAGGGCGCCGAGCTCCGGCGTCCGTACCGCCGAAGCCTGCAGGGTCAAGGTGACGTCGATCGGGGCTCGACCGCGATTGATCACCAGGACACGACCCTCGTTATCAAGCGCAGCGATGACCGGCTCCGTCACCGAGGCCTTGCCGCGGTACCGGATGCGGGGGTCGGCCGGTGACGACTTCTCGCCGACCTTGCGGACGATCACTGAACCAGCCTTCTGGGAGCCGGTGACGGTGAGGTTCATCAAGACGCCCGCCGGGGGTCCGTCGGACGTGGCAGCGAGCCCCACATCCACCATGCGCTTCTCCCCCGGCGCGAGCGGGGCGCCGAGCGCGACCGAGTCGTAGACCACCTGGTTCGCCTGTGCGAGCAGTCGACCCCCATCGGGACCTGCCGAAGCGGGATCGACGAAGTAGCCGAGGACATCGACGGTCACATGAGTGGCGCCGGAGTCCGTGGTGAACGCGATCGTGCCATCCGTGGCGATGGGCAGGATGCTCACCGATTCGCGTTTGGCGTTCATGACGATCTCATCGAAGGATCCCGTGGCAATTGCCGTGAGGGTCGCGGGAGAGTTCGACTTCGACGTGGTGATCCGCACGGCCGCCGCCTTGGCGTTCTCCCCAGGGCCGCGCGCGAGGTTGATCACAACGGGGCTGCCAGCACCGCCACTGGACCGCGCGGCCAGGCGGCAGGGACGCTGGGACAAGCCCTTGCCCGTCTGCGTATCGAGGACGCGCTTGGGCGTGATGGCGACGAAGTCCAGACCCTCACCCGGATCCGCCGGCGTACTCGAGGGCGTGTACTCGGCGGAGCAGAACGGTGCGGGGGAAGGGTCTCCGCCCCAGAAGCTCGTCTGTGCGGCGGCGCCATCCCAGGTGAGCGAAATGTGGATGTGATCGCGGTGGCAGTAGGTGTCATAGCCGTCGTCCTGCAGGTTGTAGCAACCCTTGAGTTCGGTCCACTGCCGCGTATAGGACTCCCAGATCTCATCGCCCCAGCCGATGTACATGACCCCGAGACGGCGAGCCATGGCGAACTCGTTGCCGTTTTCGTCGGTGGCGAGCAGCCAGTTCAAGAATGACTCGGCTTGCGCGTTCTGGCTCGGGATCGCACTGTTGATCATCCAGTCCAGTGCGCGACCTTCCTTATGCTCACTGCGGCCGCCAACGTTGCAATCTCGCGGCGTCCAGATGTCTGACGTCGTCTCGTACGTCGATCGAATCAACGCCGTGAGCTTGGCGGCCCCGACCTTGGTCTCAGGGGAGCAGATGAACTGGCCCTGGTACCCCGCGAGCGGGTCCACCTCGGCGGGCAGGCCATCGGGGACCGCGGGCGGTGGCGGGAGCGGGACGTCGTCCTTCTTGTTCTTATTCGGCTTCTTGGCGTTGCCCTTGTCCTTGTCCTTGTCCTTGTCCTTGGACTCGTTGCCGCCGGGCGCCTGCTCGTCCGCGGCTGGCAGATGGTCGTGGTCGTGCCCGTCATCGACAGCCGTGTCATCGCCGCCCAGCGGAGCGTCGTCAACGAACAACGACTCGTCGGGCACATGGTCCGCTTCCCCGAGGGGAGCGGCCGAGGCTGACTGGGCTCCAGCGAGGAATGTCGTACTGGCCGCCAGCGCCACCGCGACCACCGACAGACGCAGCAGCCACGACCCCTTAGGATCGTTCTGGCCTAGGGCCGTCTGGGCACGCACATCGTCCAAGGTAGCCCCTGGAGCCGCAGGAGCCACTCCTGACTCGGGCGTTTCCCATAGAAATCCCACCTGTCCGATTTGCCCCCCTTGGAGATTCCGTGCCCCCCAGCAGTGACGCAGCCACCCGCGCCCTGGTGGTGACCGCTCATCCGGACGATGTGGACTTCGGAGCCGCCGGCACCATCGCCACCTGGGTGGCCGAAGGCACGGAGGTGACCTACTGCATCGCAACCGATGGCGACGCCGGCGGGTCCGACCCCACCGTTCCTCGTGCGGAGATTCCCGCGATCCGCCGCGCCGAGCAGCGAGCGGCCGCGGCCGTTCTCGGCGTGACCGACGTCCGCTTTCTGGGC
>JAYNIC010000015.1:0-4467 GCA_038108715.1 Candidatus Nanopelagicales bacterium
AAGCTGCAAAGAGGGGACAGCCGCTGGCCCAATTCGAACTTGGCCGGATGCACGACCGTGTGAGGTGTGTAGCGCGTGAGACCACCGCGAACGATCGCCTGGTGTACGGCTGGATTGAACGCAGCGATTGCCTTGCCACTACTGGAGGAATGAGCCGCCACCCGACGGTAGGAGTCGGAGTGGAAGCGCAGGCCATGGTTGCCCTCGAGTCGATCGACGTAGAGAACCTCGTGCCCAGCCGGGATCCCGAGTTGAACGGTCTCGCTCACCTGATCGCGTAGTTGGGCAAGAATCGGCAGCGCAAGTTCGCGCAGGAGCAGTCGATCGATGGCAAGTTGACCGTAGTCATACAGGCGCAGCCCGAGCCGGTAGCGGCCGGACGGGACCCGATCCAGAAGACCGCCCTGGGCCAGCGCGACCAATGCCCGGTGCGCCGTGCTCTTCGCCACACCTACGCGACGAGCCACCTCGGACGCGCCCAACTCCTCGGTGGTCAAGAAGCACTCGAGCACGGTCACCGCGATGGAGACCGATCGCGACGCTGGATCGCCACGGTTCTCCGACATGGCCTATCGACCACCCGCGAAGATGTACTTCTGCGCCAGCGCCATGGGGTCATACGCCGCAGGAGCGGCCTCCTGCACCGCCGTGGTCACCGGGCGGCTCTGCACGATAGCGATGGGTTCGCCCTCGCGACGATGACGGCTGACGACCCACTCCACGTCGACCGGGTAGCCGTATCGCTCCTCGATCAACAGGACAGCGTCGGCGATGGCCGCGATCTGCTCCTCGTTGAGGCAGGCCCGCTCACGCAGCCGGCCCGGCATGGGCACCTCCACCACGACCCCGGCGGCGAAGTCGAATGCGGATACCACGTCCTTGCTCGAGACAGTGTGCTTGAGAATGCGGCGGTCGGCCTTGCCCACCTCGACATGGTCGGGGGTGACCAGGCCCTGAACGACCGCTTCGCCCCAGCCCCAGTTGGCCTCGATCACGATGCGATCAGCCTTGCCCGTAACGGGATGCACGCTGAACGCGACGCCACTGGCCCGTGCGTGCACCAACTCGACCACACCCACGGCCATCGGCATGTCGTGATGTGAGATACCACGCTTGAGGCGATAGTCAACCGCCCGAGTGGTGAACAGGCTCGCCCAGCAGTCGCGCACCGCCTCGATCGTCGCCTGTGCACCACTGATGCCGAGATACGTGTCGAAGATCCCGGCGAAGCTCGCGTCGGCGCTGTCCTCGCCCGTGGCCGAACTACGGACTGCGACCGGGACGTTCAGGTCCGAGCAACGATCAGACAACTCGTCGTACGCCGCTTCGATTTCCTCAGCGAGCTCCGGTGCCATGGGCGTGTCCCGGAAGGCTGAACGGATCGCCGTCGCTGCCTTCTCGACCGACTCGGAGTGGTCCGGATCGACCTCCGCGAGGTGAGCGTCGATCACCTCATCGAGCCCGGCGCTGCCCACATGCTCGCGGAACCCGTCGATCGTGATAGCGAAGGCCAGCGGGATGGAAAGTCCGTCCCGGGACATTTCAGCCAGACGCCCCATCTTCGCGCCAGTCAGCGCGAGGGCTTCTTGTGGATCGGCCGAGTCGATCCACAAGATATGTTCGGGCGCCTGGCCGGACACGTCTCCTCCTCGGATTAGGAACTCTTGTAAACGGTCACCGTGCCGGTGTCGCCGTCAACCTCCACCTCATCGCCATCCTCGATGACAACTGTGGCGAGACCGACCGCGGTGACCGTGGGCACGCCGTACTCCCGACCGACGATCGCCGCGTGCGACAACATTCCTCCGCCGTCGCAAACGCAGGCAGCGATCTTGGCGAACGCTGGAGTCCAGTTGGGTGACGTGGACTCGCACACCAGGATCTCGCCAGTCTCCAGTGTGTGCAGATTGTCGGCGTTGTTGAAGACCCGCGCCTTGCCTCGCGCCTTGCCCTTCGACGCCGGCACACCCGTGAGCGTCTTGACATCTCCATCGGTCCCCGCCGCCTGGATGGCATTGAGGAAGTGCTGGTTAAGACCGAAGATCTCGATGAGGACCGGATCGGTGACGGCCTCCGGCACGGTGCCAAGAACCTTGGGCATCGAAGCCCGTCGGCTGTGCCAGTGGTCGAAGTACTGATGGCGGGCCTCGATGAGGCTCTTGTACGAGTCCAGCGACTTCTCGCCATCTGCGACCGCGGTGAGCTCGGGCCAGAAGAGGAACAGGCCATCGTCCGCCTGGTCCGCGCCGGTCCTCTCCGCGATCGCGCGAGCCGCCCAGCGCAGCGGTAGGGAGACCTTCAGATCGATGTAGTAGTTGTGATCGTCTTGCCACCAGGGGAAGTTGGCGGCCTGGCACGAGGCAACACCGGCATCAAAGGCCGTCTGCTCTTCCGCGGTCAACTGCGAACGCGCGGCGTCAATGGCGGTCTCGCGCTCCTCGATCGCGCCCGCGAGCGCCTTCTCGAAGTCGTGCTCCTCCTCCTTGGCGATGAACGACTTGATCGTGCCCAAAGCGGGCGTCGGATCTTCGATCCAGCTCGGCAGCGCGACGTCGCAGGAACCCTCGGTGCGGTAGCCGTACACCTGCAGGAAGTCACGGAACTGGGTCATCCACGCGGCTGCCGAACCACCCATCCCATCCAGCGTCGCCACGAGGTCCTGCGGCTCGGTGCGCGCGAAGACATCGGCGAGACCAGCCTGCTTGGCCGCTCGCGTCAACTTCCACAGTTCGCGGTCGGTCTCCATGATCTTGGTGTCATAACCCTGGAGGAACTTGCCGATCTGGCTGACGTCAAGTCCCATCTCGGCGCACATCCCGTAGAAGCCGAGGTAGTTGACCAGCAGCGGGTACATGATCTCGAAGTGGATCTCGAAGGCACGCTTGTGGAAGGCGCGGGCCTCTTTGAGCATCATCGACAGCTCCGGCAGGGACATACTCGCGGTGTCCAAGGCGACGAAGTGCTGCCAGCCACGCTCGACCTCATCCCGACGCTCAGCCCAGATCGAGTCAAAGTTCTGCAGGAAGTTCGGCAGGTAGGCGCCCATGCGCTGGGCACGCTCCCCGATTTCGTACGGCGACTGCACGTCGATGGGCGAGCCGTAAAGATGAATACCGCCGATGCGATTCGTCAGCCCACGCCCTGGAGGAAGCGGAAGGTTCTCGGCGGCATACTGAGTTCCCCAGTTGTAGCCATCCTCATTCCAGATCAGGCCGAGCGGCGTCAGCCCGCGCGGCCAGTGGAAGTCCAGGAACCAAAATCGCTCCTCATCAGCCTTGTTAAAGGTCCGAAACGGCTCGACGTAGTACGGGGCGTGCTCGAATGCCGGCTTGAAGCCGGGGTACCACTCATCGGTGATGAACTCATCGAGCGAGATGATCGTGCTCATCGCTACTCCCTCCGGGGGCGGGGTCTGTGGCGCAGACCGTGGCACTCAGGTGACGTTCCTCACAACCACGATGTTCTCCTGTGCGAAACGTCGGCTTAGTTGCCGCCCACGACTCTAGATGGCCGAGCCGTTTCGTACAGGAGAACGCCGAACCGGACGGCGTGCGGGGATTCCCCTAGGGTCGCCGTTGAACAACGGTCGGCGCCGCGTGCTCGTGCCCTGCCCGCGCCGCCCCCGATCAAGGAGTGACATGCACCGCAGCATCGACCGGATCATCACCACGCACGTGGGAAGCCTTGCCCGGCCCCACGACCTGCTGGACATGATGAAGGAGAAGGAGCACGGCCGGCCGTACGACGCCGATGGCTTCGCTGCCCGCGTGGCCCGCGCCGTACACGAGATCGTGGACGAGCAGTCCTCGGCCGGTATCGACGTCGTGACCGACGGCGAGATGGGCAAGGTCAGCTTCTTCACCTACGTGCTTGAGCGCCTTGGCGGGTACTCCACGACCGACGGCGAGACGGTGCTACCACCCTCCTGGCGCGTGGAAATCGATGCATTTCCCGAGTACTACGCCGACTACCTCGGCAAGTACAAGAACACCGTCAGCCCCCTGCGAGCCATGGCCTGCACCGGACCCGTGGCGTACGTCGGCCATGCAGCGCTGCAGGCCGACATTGCCACCCTGCAAGCAGCCGCCGCTACTGTCGGCGCACTGGAGGCCTTCATGCCTTCGGCCAGCCCGAGCGGCTTCGGCACCAATCACTACTACGACTCTGAACTCGAGTACGAGATGGCTGTCGGAGAGGCCTTACGCGAGGAGTACCTCGCGATCGTCGATTCCGGTCTCGTCCTGCAGATCGATGATCCGTGGTTGATCGAAATGCTCAGCGAGGACGGAGGCCGAACCACGCCCGCGGACCGGGACCGAGTAGCCCGCGAACACATCGAGGCGCTCAACCATGCGCTGCGTGGCATTCCAGAGGATCGGATTCGTCTGCACACGTGCTATGGCCTCAACCATGGCCCACGCACCCACGATCTCAGTTTCGCCGAAGTGGCGCCGTACATGCTCATGG
>JAYNIC010000015.1:4477-13585 GCA_038108715.1 Candidatus Nanopelagicales bacterium
CCGGTCTCCTTGGGCACGCCACGAACTACGTCGAGCATCCTGAACTCATCGCGGACTACATCGAGCGCTATGCCGGGATCGTCGGACGTGAGAATGTCATTGCCGGGGCCGACTGTGGGTACTCCTCGCGCGCGTCCTACCACCCCGAGGTCCATCCCACGGTGGTCTGGGAGAAGTTCCGGGCCCTCGCCGAAGGTGCCCGCATCGCTAGCGAGCGGCTCTTCTAGCCGCTATGCCCCCGACTCTGCGCGGCGTACTTTTCGACATGGGCGGCCCGGTCTGCCGTACGCCATTCGAAATGGCCCGGCGACTCGAGCGGGTCACCGGCGCCCCTCCCGGCGCCTTCGCCTGGACCGGTCCCTTTGACCCGGCGGCCGATGCCCTGTGGCAGCGCATGCAATCGACTGAGATCACCGAGCGCGAGTACTGGCACATCCGTGCCCGCGAGGCCGCGCCCTACACCGGTGACGAATCGGTCGTCACGCTCTTCCAGACGGCTTTCGCCGACCCGGACGAGTCGATCCGTCCTCAGGCCATGGACTTCCTCGCGCGCTGTCGAGCAGCCGGCATGCGGTCGGGGATCTTGACCAACGACATGAAGGACTTCAACGAGCCAGGCTGGTCCGATCGAGTTCCCTTCGTGCAGCAGGTCGACTTCGTGGTCGACGGCTCGATCACCGGTGCACTGAAGCCGGATCCTCGCGCTTACGCCATCGCGATCGAGACGATGGGCTTCGCGCCAGACGAGATCATGATGATCGACGACCAGCCGTTCAACATCGAGGGTGCGGCACGAGCGGGACTGCAGACCTGCTGGTTCGATGTCACAGATCCCGATGGCTCCTACGAGCGCGCCTCCCGCATCGCCGGGCTGCAGTGCGCCTCAGTCGGCGTCGCCATGGCGACGACTGCGACGCCACAGGATGTAGCCGGCAACACCGGCGACCGCCGCGACGCCGACCACGAGGGCGACCCGGGGCGCCCACCGGCGGGAGGTCTCGACAGCCTCGGCCGCCTGCTCCAGCACGTCATCGGCCTTGCCGAGTACGTCGTCGGCCACCGTGAGGACCGAGTCCGCCTGCTCCAGGACGCTGCGGACACGGCCAAGGCCGTCTCGCAACTCGCCGACCTGAACCGCCGTGGTGTGCAACGTCTCAACTGCGCTCATGATGTGAGACTACGCGCCCACGGCGGCGTAGGCAGGCTTGATGACATCGTCGATAAGCGTCAGACGCTCATCGAACGGGATGAAGGCGCTCTTCATCGCGTTGACGGTGAGCCAGCGCAACTCTCGCGGCCCCCAGCCGAACGCCTGGCACACCTCGGTCAGCTCGCGGGTCATGGTGGTCCCGGACATGAGCCGGTTGTCGGTATTGATGGTGACGCGGAAGCGCAGGTCAGCGAGGAGGCCGATCGGATGATCGGCGATACTCGCCGCGGCCCCGGTCATGACATTGGACGTGGGGCACAACTCGAGGGGAATACGTCGATCGCGCACATAGGCGGCCAGCGGACCAAGGTGGTACGTGCCGTCAGGTCGCTGCTCGATGTCGTCAACGATCCGAACGCCGTGGCCAAGCCGGTCGGCGCCGCACCATTGGATCGCCTCCCAAATACTGGGCAGACCAAACGCCTCGCCAGCATGAATGGTGAAGTGGGCGTTCTCCCTGCGGAGATACTCGAAGGCGTCGAGGTGTCGGGTGGGCGGATATCCGGCCTCGCGTCCCGCAATGTCGAAGCCCACCACTCCACGGTCGCGAAACTCCACGGTGAGTTCGGCGATCTGTCGACTCATGGCAGCCGTACGCATCGCTGTGAGCAGGGTGCCGATGCGAATGGAGTGACCCGCGGCTAGGGCTCGGCGCTCACCCTCGCGGAATCCCGCCTGTACCGACTCCACCACCTCGGTGAGAGGCAGGCCGGCCGCAGTGTGCAGCTCCGGCGCGAAACGCACTTCGGCGTACACCACTCCGTCAGATGCCAAATCCTCCGCACATTCGGACGCGACACGGAAAAGTGCCTCGGGGCTCTGCAAGACGCCGACGGTGTGCTGGAACGTTTCCAGGTAGCGATCGAGTGACCCCGAGTCGGCGGCAGCGCGGAACCAGTCGGCGAGGTCAGCGCTGTCATCCACGGGCAGGTCGGCGTAGCCCGATTCGGCCGCCAACTCCGCGACGGTCTGCGGCCGCACACCGCCGTCGAGGTGATCGTGGAGCAGCACCTTGGGCAGGGCACGGATGGCGCCAGCGTCGAGTTCGGGCATGCCCCGAATCTAGTCCGCGGAGGTCTGCCCCTGCGCGACCAGGTTGCGCAGCACCCGCAGCGCCACAGACAAGGTGGCGAGGTCTCCCGTCTCGTGGGCAGCGATCTGGTCCAGCGTGGACTGCGCCCGTGCCAGACCCTCTCGGTGCTGGTCCTCCCACGCTTCGATGCGAGCGTCGGGCGGATCGGCTGGGTCGGTGTTCGCGATGATGCCGCGGGTGACGCCTGCGAGCGCGGCGTAGAGATCGGTGCGCAGGGCCTGCCGCGCCAGCGCAGACCAACGGTCCCCTCGTGGTAGAGCCGTGATGCGCACCAGCAGTCGATCGATGTCATATCGCTCCGAGACCGCGAAGTAGAGCGGCAGGAGATCAGCCGGAGACTCGCCCGCCCCCTCCGCTACGTCGACGATGTCCAAGACAGCGAACACATCGAGCATGGCGGCGGCACGTAACGCGAGATCGGCGGGTGCGCCCTGTGTAATCATCCGCGCTGCCGCCTCATCCAGCCGGCGACGCTCGATTCCCACGAGTGCCGCCGGAACCTCGTTCGTCAAACGCTCGACCCACGGTTCGAACCGTGCGAACTCGGCCGTGACGTCGATGCTGCTACCTCGCGTCTGCAGGAACCACCGCGTCCCGCGGTCGAGGAGACGCCGGGACTCGTAGCGCAACGCGTTGAGCGCCTGGGCCGGCACCTCCCCCTCGAGGTCATCCACAAAGGCCCAGTAAGAGGGCAGTTCGAAGACTGCCATGGCCGCGAAGGCGGCCCGGACGACCTCGACCGGCGAGGCGCCGGTCTCCTCGCACGCACGGAAGACGACAGAAATACCGCCTCGGTTGATCAGGTAGTTCACTGCCGCCGTGGCGATGATGCCTTCGCGCAGCGGGTGCTCGGTGATGCGATCTGCGAACCGCTCCTGAATCTCACGCGGGAAGTAGTCCAGCGCGAGACGCGCGAACCACGGATCATCCCCGAGGGCCGCTCCCTCGAGATCGGCCATGAGCGAGTTCTTGGCGTAGGCCGACAGGACAGCCAGTTCGGGCGATGTGAGGCCCTGCTGAGCCGCCACGCGAGTGATCAACTCTTCGTCATCGGGGAGGAACTCCAATGCGCGGTCAAGTAGCCCGCGGGCGACGAGGTCGTCGATCATGCGCCCATGCACCGAAGCCAGCGAGGCTGCACCCCAGCGAGCGGCACTGAGGAGGATGTTCTGCTCCTCGTTGTCGCTGAGGACCATGTCACCGATCTCATCGGTCATAGAGGCGAGCAACTCATCGCGCTCGACCTCCGCGAGCTCGCCGTCGCGGACGGCGCCCTCAAGAAGGATCTTGATATTGACCTCATGGTCCGAGGTATCGACGCCGGCCGAATTGTCGATGGCGTCGGTATTCAGGCGCACCCCTGATCTCGCCGCCTCGATACGACCGAGCTGGGTGAGTCCAAGATTGCCGCCCTCGCCGACCACGCGGCATCGCAGTGCCGCGCCGTCCACACGCACCTGATCGTTGGCCTTGTCGCCAACACTGGCGTTCGTCTCAGTCTGCGCCTTGACGTAGGTTCCGATGCCGCCGTTCCACAGGAGGTCGACTGGGGCCAGCAGGATGCGCTTGATGAGTTCATTGGGAGAAAGGCTGCGCACGTCGGATGGGATCCCCAACCGTTCGCCGACCTGACGGCTGATGGGTATCGATTTCAACGCACGGTCGAAAACACCTCCCCCCTCCGAAATCAGGTCGGTCTGGTAGTCAGACCACGAAGACCGGGGAAGGTCGAAAATCCGCCGCCGTTCGGCGAAAGAAGTCGCGGGGTCTGGATTGGGATCGAGGAAGACATGCCGGTGGTCGAACGCCGCAACGAGCCGAATGTGCTCGGACAGCAGCATTCCGTTACCGAACACGTCGCCACTCATGTCACCTACGCCAACAACGGTGAAGTCCTCGGCCTGGGTGTCAAGGCCGAGTTCCCTGAAGTGGAACTCGACGGAGACCCAGGCACCCCGAGCGGTAATGCCCATCGCCTTGTGGTCGTAGCCGGCCGAGCCGCCGGAAGCAAACGCATCTCCCAACCAGAAGTCGTACTCGGCGGCCACGGAATTCGCGAGGTCGGAAAATGTCGCCGTGCCCTTGTCCGCGGCAACGACGAGGTACGGGTCATCCTCATCGTGTCGTACGACGTTCGGCGGTGGCACGACCTGCCCCTCGACACGGTTGTCCGTGATATCCAGCAGACCCCGAATGAATGTCGCGTATGCCGCGCGGCCTTCATCGATCCATGCCTCGCGACCCACCTGCGGATCCGGCAACATCTTCGGCAGGAAGCCACCCTTGGCGCCCACGGGGACGATTACGGCGTTCTTAACCTCCTGGGCCTTGACCAGGCCGAGGATCTCGGTTCGGAAGTCGGCTCGACGATCACTCCAACGAAGGCCACCGCGCGCAATTCGGCCGAAGCGCAGGTGCACGCCCTCGACCCGCGGTGAGTACACCCAGATCTCGAATCGCGGGCGCGGCAGCGGCAGGTCAGGAATGGCCTGGGGATCGAGTTTGATCGCCAGGCGATCTAGGCGCTCCCCCTCAGGTGTGCGCTGGTAGGCATTCGTTCGCAGACTTGCCGTCACCATGCCGAAGAGCGACCGCAGGATTCGATCTTCCTCGAGACTCGCCACGCCATCGAGCGCCTGTCGTGCGCGGGCGGCCACGGTCTCCTGGCGATCGCGGCGTCCCTCCTCGGCGGCCGGATCGAAGCGAACCTCGAAGAGTTCGACCACCATGCGCGCCAGGTGGGGATTGCGCAGGAGAGCGGCCTCCACGAACTCCAGGCCAAGGCTCGAACCGGTCTGTTGCAGGTAACGGACGTAGCTACGCAGAATGACAACTTGTTCCCACTGCAGGCCTGCCGTGATGACCAATCCGTTGAGCGCATCTGACTCACAGTCCCGATTCCAGGCCGCGTGGAACGCCGATTCGAAGCGCTGCCGGAGCCCCTCGGGTTGCGCGACGGCATGCTCCGGGAGACGAAATCCCAGGTCGTAGATGTGCAAGGGGCGGTCGCCGTCGACCGTGATGTCGTACGGATGCTCGTCCTCGATCGTCACTCCCAGACTGCTCAGCAGCGGGAGAACCCGGGAAAGCGAGATCGACTCACCGCAGCGGATGAGTTTCAGACGGCGCAGGGAGGAGTCATGTCCGTGCGGTGCGTACAGACGGAGTTCGAGGTCGTCCGAGTCGATGAGCGCCTCAGCAAGCAACACATCCTTGACGGCCGCATCGACCGGTACCTCCTGGCGGTAGGCCTCGGGGAAGCCTGGAGCGTACTTGGCGATCAGTCCTGGCGCACGGTCACGGCCAACCCGCTCGGCGACAGCATCGGCAAAGTCGTCATCCCAACTTCGCGCGGCCCTGATGATGCGTTCTTGCACCGCCTCCAGATCCGGCGTGGCAATCGCCTCGCCCGACTCCGCCCGCACGATGAAGTGCAGCCGGGCCAGCACCGACTCCGAGACCCGGGCGGCGTGATCCACGGTTGATCCATCGAAGGCTTCCCGCAGGATCTGCTGAATTCGCAGGCGAACCTCGGTGGTGTATCGATCGCGTGGCAGGTAGACGAGGCAGGATACGAAGCGACCGTAGGGGTCCCGGCGCACGAACAATCGGGTCTGGCGGCGCTCGGAGATCTGGTGAACCGCCAGGGCAACTTCGGCCAGGTCCGCCACGTCGATCTGGAAGAGATCCTCCCGTGGATAGGTCTCGAGGAACTGCACAACGTCCTTGCCGCTATGCGAACGTGCGTCGAAGCCCAGGTCGGCGAGGACGGCCGCGGCCTTTTCGCGAAGCACCGGGATCTCACGAACGGAATGCGTGTAAGCAGTGGCTGCAAACAACCCGAGGAACCGTCGTTCGCCGACCACGCGCCCATCCGCATCGAAGCGCTTGACCCCGACGTAGTCGAGATGGGTAGGGCGATGAACAGATGATCGGGAGTTGGCTGAGGTGAGTACCAGCACCCGCGGGTCGCGGGCATGGTGAGCCACAGGTCCGGTAAGGGCCCGACCGCCGGTGTCGGGGTCCGACCGCAAGATGCCGAGACCCGTGCCGGGGATCGCCACGAGACGGTCGTCGTCGTGGAGGTCGTATTCGCGGTAGCCGAGGAACGTGAAGTTGTCGTCCGCGAGCCACTCCAGCAGGCGCGCGGCCTCGGTCGACTCCCCCCGGGGCACCGTCACGGGCGGCCGACTGATGAGTTCGTCGGCGATCATCACCGCGGTGGCCCGCATGCGCGGCCAGTCTTCGACCGCCTCGCGCACATCCACGAGGACCCGGCGCAAGGTGGCCTCGATCTCGTCCAGGGGGACCGTCCCCGGGTCGAACTCAACGTGGATCCACGACTCACGCAGTAGGGCACTGGTGGCGTCGTCGTCCTCGCGCAGGAGGTTGCCCGCCAGGTCTCGCCGGATCGAGAAGACCGGGTGAATGACCAGGCGAAGTCGACAGCCCAGGGTCGTGAGTGCAGCGTTGACTGAATCAACGAGGAACGGGATGTCATCGGTGACGATTTCAGCGACCGTGCAGTCGCAGGCCCAGCCGTCCAGGTCATCGGTCGGTGTATGGACCCGGACCACCGCTGTGCCTTGGGGCCGGTGTTCGGCAACATCGACATGGGAGGCCACCGCGCCCAGTAGGTCAGCGGCACGTCGTTCGTTCAGATCCGCGAGCGGAACATTGCGGTAATAGTTTTGGGCCACGTTCTCCAGCAGGGGTATCCCGTCAGCGAGCGTGCGCAATTGCTCGAGGGCATCGGGCTCCGCATCGGAATCCGACACGTGTACCTCCCTCATCGACCGTTGCTCGCCCATCAACCGGTGGGGGCCAGGCCTCCGCCCTGGGCAAGAGTCTCCCGCGTCGTACGCACCGACGTCTCAAGGACGCGCAAACGTCGCTGGGCCTCCATGACATTTCCCCCGATCGCCTCGAGGTCGGCCGGACCCGGACCGAGGATGGTCACCGCCGTGCCCCCCAACTCCAGGCGATCGGCCTCGCTCAGGCACCGGCGGGTCACGCTTCCGCGCCAGCGACGTTCTAGCCGACCGAGGAAGGAGCTGGGATCGTCGGTCTCGAAGGAGACCATCGGGGCCACGACGTAGACCTCGTCAAGGTCCAGCCCCCCCAGGACATCGGCCGAAGTCGCCGACCACGCGCCTCCGTCAACGTAGGTACGACCGGCGATCTCGATCGGCTCGAACCAACCCGGGATCGCGCAGGAGGCCATCACCGCATCGCTGAGCGCGACGGCTGGAGCGTCCTCGCGACCGAAAACCACGCGGTCGCCCGTGTGGTAATCCATCGCGACCACCCACAGGCGCTGATGCGGCGACCACTGACCCCAGGGGGTGACCGCGTCGATGAGATGACCGACCCGCTCCAGGGATCCGGCGCCCACGGGGAGGAATGCTGAAAGCACGGCAGTCGGGGGAAGGCGCAATCCACGTCGCAGCGACGAGGCCATGAGCCGCACCGAGCCCGGTCCGCGCAGCCGAGGCATCGAGGGTCGCGAACCGCCGGTAGCCCGCTCGTAGTCCCACATGTAGCCAGCGAGCGGGCCAGAGGTGATCGGCTCGCCGCGCTGATGAGCCATCAACTGATCGACCGAGACCCCCGAGCCGATCAGCGCCGCCAGCACCGACCCAGCGGATGTCCCCACGATGACATCGGCCTCGCGCACATCGAATCCACGAGCCTCTTGCAAAGCGTCCAACGCGCCAACCGCCCAGGCACCACCGAGGACGCCACCTCCACCGAGAACGACACCGCGCCGCGGCCTGCCACCGGACATCGCTAGTCCGCCACGCTCAGATGGCGTACCGCCGGTGGGCGCCGAGAATCACGCAACTCCACAAGGGCGTCGACCAGCCCCTGCGTGATCACCGGGAGATCGGTGAGGGCATCACGGTCCGCGTTGAGCCCCAGGAAGACACCGCCGTCGTACGACGTCACCCCGATGCTCAAGGCATGCCGGGGGGCAAGCGGGATGATCGGATACGCCGACAGCATGCGCGCGCCCCCGGCGTAGAGCGGTGTCTGCGGGCCCGGCACATTCGTCACGGTGAGGCTGTACGAGCGTTGCGAGAGCGACGACCCAACACGGGCTCCGAGCGTATGCAGGGTCGGAGGTGCGAAGCCGACGATTCCGGCCATCGCCTTGGCGCCAATGGGACGCGCGGATTCGCCGTAGCGGGTGGTGTCGAAGGTGATGCGTTGGAGGCGGATGATCGGATCGGGCTCGCCGATCGGCAGATCGAGGGTGAATGCGTCGACCAAGCTGATCGACCCGTCCCCCCCGGCCACACTCATTGGCACCAGGGTGCGGATCACGGCGTCCTGGGGAACCGCGTCACCACGGGAGAGCAACCACGAGCGCATGGCACCGGCGACGAGCGCCAGAACCACGTCGGTGATGGTGCCGCCCCGTTGTCGCCGCACCTCCTTGAGATCGACGAGTCGCAGGTCCACGGTGTCGAACCGCCGCTGCTGACCCACCGGCACATTCAGGGGATTGGGCTCCGGGCTCCGCGTCGCCGCGAGCACGGTCGCCATCGCGTCACCCACCGCCTGCCGTGCGTTGTCGACGCTGCTGCGCACAGCATCGACGAGGGTGTTCGGATGGGCTACGGCGTCACCGAGGGCACCCGCAACTAACTCAACGGTGCTGGGCTCGCGGGCGGGTCGCCAGGTGCTCACCGGCGCACCTCGCACCTGGTCGGACTCCTCCAAGATCACCTCGCCGATGTCGACGGCGGTAACGCCGTCGACCATTGCCTGATGGGTCTTGCTCAGCAGCGCGAAGCGATTG
>JAYNIC010000015.1:13595-20126 GCA_038108715.1 Candidatus Nanopelagicales bacterium
CGATTGCCCTGCACTCCCTCGACGAGGTACACCTCCCACAGTGGATGCCGTCGATCGAGTGGGCGGCTCATAATGCGCGCCACGAGGTCATGCAACTGGTCAATGGTCCCGGGCGCGGGGAGTGCGGAGCGGCGTACGTGGTAGGTCACGTCGAAGCCTTCATCGTCGACCCACACCGGGTGCGCTAGGCGCCCCGGCACCTCGCGCAGTCGCTGGCGGTAGCGCGGGACGTAGGCGATGCGGTCACGGATCAGGGCGACGAGGCTTTCGTGATCGAAGACCCCCGGCTGCTCTTGGAAGAGCGTCAGGCTACCCACATGCATAGGGGTGTTGGGCGCCTCCAGATAGAGGAAGGAGGAGTCCATAGTGGAGAGCCGGTCGGCCATTCCTTCATGGTGCCACGCCGACTAGGCCAGATTCAGGCCGAACAGCGTCTCGAGCTCACTTCGTGTCGCGTCATAGGCGACATGCCGGACGCCCACGATGCCAAGATCGGCCGCCGCCGTGATGTTGTGCGGAAGATCGTCCACGAAGACGCACTCGCCGGCGGTGAGCTGCATCTGATCCAGCGTCAACTCGAAGATTTGCGGATCAGGCTTGCGCAGCCCCACCTCGCCACTGATCACGACCACGTCGAACATGCCGTCCCACAGGTCGCGCGGGTAGTAGTCGCCCCAGGAGTTGGAGAGCAGGGCCGTGCGGATACCAAGATCACGCGCGCGACGTACCAAACCGTTCATGTCGTGCGAGTGCTCGAACTCGGCGAACATCCGATCGAGGAGTCCAGATGAGTCGTGTGATTCACCGGTACGTCGGGTGAGTTCCTCGGCCAGGAGCCGCTCAAAGTCGGGCACCTCCATCTCACCGCGTTCGAGGGCGTGGATGGGATTGACCATCGCCTCGAGTTCTCCCTCGGGGCCCAGCCAGCCCCGGATGATCTCGGCATAGGCCGCCTTGTCGATGCCGTGGCGATCCGCCCATCGATGCACCGCCGACCCGATATCCCCGGTGAGGACTCCGCCCCAGTCGACGATGAGTCCGGAGAAGGCGGGCATGCTCGGATCCTAGACGTCACGCAGCCATGGCGAATGGCTCGGGCCATGTCCATCCGGTAACAACATCGCGCAGCGCATGGCGTGCAGGTGAGCGGCCGGCTACCTCCGCGAGCGTGCCCCCCATGCGCAATGCCGCGTCACAGGCATCGCGATCGTCGGGTACACACAACACGTCGGTGACCCCCGAGTGCCGTAGCAGTGCCTCGCGTATCTGCCCCACGGAGTCGCCTCCCAGTGCAGAGCGACGCATGCGGTTGACGATGACCTGCACGGGTGTCGAGGGCACGGCGCGACGCAGGTCGGCCAAGCCGTGCACCAGCCGCTCC
The DNA here is from genome assembly GCA_038108715.1 of Candidatus Nanopelagicales bacterium. Classification (GTDB taxonomy): domain Bacteria; phylum Actinomycetota; class Actinomycetes; order S36-B12; family S36-B12; genus Mxb001. The sequence goes on from JAYNIC010000015.1 coordinate 14,977, forward strand.
ATGCCAACCGGGTCAGCGCTCCCGACGGCAACGATGACGTCGGCGGCTGCGAGCGCCGTAAGGGTCGCCGCGGCCCGGCGAGGCACCCGAGCGTCCGAGATGATCTCCTCGTCGCGTTCGAGGCTGAACCCAACATCGACCACGGTTACTCCCGGCGTCTGCCGGGTGGCTTGCCATAGGCGGACGAGGGCTGCGGGCCGCAACTCCGGCCAGCGGTCGGCACGTGGAATCCCGGTAAGGACGCGCAGGTCGCCATGAACCGTCCGTGCCGCCGCTGCCAAGGTGTTTGGGTCGAGCCGACCAGTGTCGGCATGGCGGCAGGCGACGACGATCCCGCTCACCTCGTCCAGGACACCGAGATGGGTGGCGATCGCGCCCCCGCCCACTGTGTCGGCATCGACCAGCAGAGCCGGCGTTCCCTGCCGGGTCCACTCATCGGCTAGCGCCACCGCCACGGTGGTGCGGCCCGGCGCTCCCACAGGTCCCCATACAGCGACGAGTCGGCCCGGACCAACGGATCGTCGCGGATCCGTCGAAGGTGTCCGCCCACCGGCGAACTCCAGACTGGTGGGACGGGGGTCGATCACAAGTCGCGCGAGGGCGGCAACGGTGTCGGATAGTGACGTGCTGGACTCCGTGACGTCTGAGCCCATGGCGACCACGGGCAGATCGAGATCGCGCAAAGTCTGCGCTTCGATGGATTCCGAATCACTGACAAGCCCGACGACATACACCCCGAGAGCGGCCAGCCGACCCACCGTGTCGCGCGTCAGGCGAGGCAGTCCCGCCGACACGATCGCAACTCGGGCCGCGCCCTCACCGGCGGCGGCTATGAGGTCCAGCGCATCCACGCACCGTCGGGCGACGGTCAGAGGTACGCCGGGCCCGCCGAGATGTGCGACGAGATCGGCTTCGCGGGGAAGTCCCGGTGCGCCGAGGAAGACCGGGGTCGGGCTCATGGTGCGATCACCGGTACCCGCACGAGGTCGATGCCGCCAGACCGCACGGCGGTAACGAGGGTGGCGGCATCGCGCGATGGCACCTGGACGGTGACGCCGTACTCACCGCCGATTCCCATCGCGTCGACGGCGATGTCGGTGACAAGCAGGCCGGCGAGGACAAGTTTCGGTGAGGGTAGGGCGGTCAAGTCGACATCCGTGGTCGACCACACGTCAACACGATCCCCGGGGGCCAAATCGCCGGGGCCGTGCAACGGCTCCACCGGGAGCGTCACCCAGCGCACATCGAGGGCATCCGCTGGGACCGGGAGCGGGATGAACTCCCCCGCGAGCACGGGCCGGTCGAGGGGATCGGTGACGGGAGCTTGTGCGCCGGCGTAGGCAGCAGCCACCGATGCGGAGGCCGGGGCTATCACGAGATCACCCTCGGCCGGAACGGTACCCGCGGCCAGATCGCGAGTCGCCTGCCACACATTCACCGTGTCGTCGCCGCTGGCGAGTAGTCGTGCGCCGACGACAGTACACACGACGAGAAGGGCGGCACCGGCGATCACCCGACGGTCACGCCACCAGGAGCGGCGGCGGCGCTCGGCCGGCGGTGACGCGTCAATCACAATGTGGGGCGCGGCAGGACGCAGGCGCTCCAAGACACTGGCGGCTCGGGACATGGGGACTCCTGATGGAAGGGCCGTTTGTGGATGGGGATAGGACTGCGAGCCACTATCGAGACGCAGGGGGCCCCGTCACCAATCGCGCGACGAACCCCGCATCGCGCGTGCGCGTTGTCATCCACAGCCAGCGACGAGGGATGGCGTGCGCACCCTGCGGATGCGACGATCACGCGGTGCAGCGATTCCTCACCCTCGCCGATGTGGCCGAGATCCTCAATATCTCCGCGGCCCAGGCCTATGCGCTTGTGCGCGGTGGTGATCTACCCGCCATCAAGGTTGGCGGCCGCGGACAGTGGCGCGTCGAGACCACCGAACTCGAGAGGTACATCGAGCGCGGTTACGCCCAGACAGCCGCGACCGTCAGCAGCAACTCCTAGCGACGACGCAGGGCCGCGATCGCACCGACCGGCACCGTCACAATCCGTCGCACCGCGTCCGCGCGGCGCGGTTCGCCCGGGTCGTGTTCGGCCAATTCCAGATGATCAGCGCCCACCGCATCGATCGTGCCGTCGAGGGGGATCGCTCCGACCCGATGCACGCGCACAACGTCACGCTCGCGCGCCCAGGACCGTGCCACGGCAAGGATTCCAAGTCGATCAAGCGCGGCTACCGCCCACGCGGACGTGCCCGGCCATGTCGTCACCGCGGTGATCCCCCAGAGCGGAATGGCCCAATCACCACCATCTTCGGCGACGATCACGACATCGCGACCAATCGCGACTACTCGGCCCGCGACCAACTCACCACCGGCGATCTCCACCCGCACCAGATCAGCGGTCGCGAGACGATCGAGAAGACGCACCCCCGCACGACCGGCGCGCTCCAGTTCGAAGATCTCCTCGTCATCCGCGGCGTCCACCGCCGCGCCAGATTCGGCCACGATTCCGGCCAGGAGCGCGTCAATCCGTGCTACATCGGGGAAACGCGCAGGATCGCTGAACGGTTCATCCACATCTTTAGCCTAGGCGTTGACTCCCCTCCCGGCAGCGACATGGAATGCCATTCATCGACAGCGAATCACACCGATTAATGGCAAACAACAACAAACAACATCAACCGCATCGGAGCCCCGCGCTCCGGGCCAAACCCAGGAGCCGCCATGTCCAGCGCCACCACCGCCGAGCAACCACTCCCCCTCGACTGGGCGGTGCCGAGCGGGCTGCCCGCCACGCCCGCCCGGCCGCGCCATCTGCGCCTGGTGACACCCACCCCTGATCCAGCGGGCACAGACGTCCTTGCCTCGGGCGGGCGACTTCCAGCGCCGGCCCCGTGGGTGGCCCGACTCGCACCGGCGATCCTCGAGGTTGCGGCCGGCGAGCGACCCCCAGGTCAGCTCAGTCGCTGGGTGACGGCGGACATTCGCGAGACCCTCGCACGGCGTGGCGCGGCAGCGCGGCGGCATCCGGCGGGCAAGGACCTAGGCCCGCAGTGCCGCCGGGTCCGCTCGGTGCGGGTGACCTCTCCGACCCGGGGGGTCATCGAGGCGAGCGCGGTGGTCATCGGCTCCTCGCGCGCTCGGGCGGTAGCCCTTCGCCTCGAGGCAATCCGCGGTCGCTGGCTCGCCACGGCCGTCGAATTCGGCTGATCCCGGCGCCCCTTGACCAGAAGTACGGATGTCCGTACGTTTTCCCTATGTCCGCCGGCTGCCTCGACCGATCAAGCCCGATGCCGCTGTGGGCGCAGACCTGTGCGGACCTGCGCCACCGGATCTCGGCCGGGGAGTTCACCGGCTCCTTCCCCGGCGAGATGACCCTCACCGAGGAATACGAAGTCAGTCGACACACCATCCGCGAGGCCTTGCGAGTTCTGCGCGATGAGGGCCTGATCAGCAGTCATCGCGGACGCCCCACCACCGTTTCCTCACCGCGCTACCGACAGAGCCTGGGCACCCTGTACTCCCTGTTCGACACCATGACCTCCCAGGGGAGCGAACAGTTCAATCGCGTCCTGCGCCTGGGCCGCACCGCGAACGCCAGCGTGAGCGAGCACCTCGGCGTACCAGCCAACACCGAACTCATCGTGCTCGAGCGCCTGCGCTTCGTGGACCGCGAGCCGCTCGCACTTGACATCTCCTGGTTGCCCGCCGATTTCGCCGCTCCCCTGCTCGATCGTGACTTCACCTCCACCGGGCTTTACGCCGAACTCGACCGCACCTGCGGTGTCACCATCGACTCCGGCCATGAGCGCATCACCACGCTTTTAGCACCGCGCCATATCGCCCAGCAATTGCAGATCTCGCAGCAGGAGCCGGTCTTCCTCCTCGAGCGCCGGGCCTTGGCTCAGGGACGCCCCGCCGAGTGGCGCGAAACCCATATCCGCGGCGATCACTTCAGTCTCGAGACGAACTGGTCACCGACCAGCAGCAACATGACCGTATTGACCGCGCCGACCGACGTCACCGGTCACTGATCGACATCGCGCACGACGCCCTTCGATAGAGACGAGAGACCACCGTGGTGTTCCTAGCCGCCTTCCTGGCCATCTTCATTGGCATGGCCGTTGGCCTGCTGGGTGGTGGTGGTTCCATCCTCACGACGCCGCTCCTCATCTACGTGGCCGGCTTCGATGCCAAGCAGGCCATCACCGCCAGCCTCTTCGTGGTGGCGGTGACGTCCGTATTCGGCCTGATTGCCCATGCCCGCGCCGGGCGCGTGAAGTGGCGCACCGGCATCATCTTCGGACTCGCTGGCATGGTCGGTGCCTTTATCGGTGGCCAGATCGGATCCCACCTGCCGAGCGTGGTGCTCCTCGTCGCGTTCGCGGTCATGATGGGTGTCACCGCCGTCGCCATGATCCGAGGACGAAAGAAGGTCGAGGGCCATCACGGCAGTGGCAACGGCCTGCCCGTTTTCCGCATCCTGTTGGACGGTCTGATCGTCGGATTGGTCACCGGGCTCGTGGGTGCCGGTGGGGGGTTCCTCGTGGTTCCCGCTCTCGCACTCCTGGGCGGACTGGCAATGCGCAACGCCGTCGCGACCTCGCTCCTCGTGGTCGCGATGAAGTCCTTCGCCGGATTCGCCGGCTACCTCCTCACTTTCGGTGGCGACTCCCTGGTGAGCCTGAATCCAGAGACGCAGATCAACTGGTCCGTGACGCTGATCGTCACCGTGATGGCCGTGATCGGCGCCCTGATCGGCTCACGACTCGTCGGCAAGATCCATCCCGACATTCTTCGCAAGTCGTTCGGCTGGTTCGTGCTCGTCATGGCCGTCTTCATCCTCGTCCAGCAAATCGGCTCGGCGGTCTTGTCCTATGCACAGGAGGGGCTGCTGCAAGGTGCCGAAGTGATCGTCGCCGTCGTGCTGATCATCGCGTGGTCGAGATCGCCGACTTCGACGAGCCGATACCCGACGACGACGAGACGGCCGCCACGTCGTAACGAGCCACCGGCTGGTCCGCTTCTGAACCCCCACCCTCTTACATGGCCTAGCATCCGGGTCATGTCGGAGGGCGGCGGTGCGAAGGTCCAGTACTTCGAGCTCTTTTTCGACCTGGTCTACGTCTTCACGCTGATCCAGAT
>JAYNIC010000016.1:0-19853 GCA_038108715.1 Candidatus Nanopelagicales bacterium
ACCACAGACGATGAACGTCGCATTTCCCGATACAAGCGCGATCTACTGGACGACGCCCTACCTCGCCGAACCGGGTATGTCCATCGAAGTCAACGGGACGTATCCGGACACGCGGTTCATGGCGTTCACCGCCTATGACAACAGCTTTGGAACCTTTGAGAGCGCCACTGGGGCGCCTTCCCAGGTCACCGACTACCAGATCGTGCCCGATGCGGATTCATCTGAAGCGAACCCGTGGGCGCAGGCGTCCGCACCTGACACGCCATCCGGGGGAACCTTCACAGTGACCCTGTCCGATGACGTTTCCCCGGGCGATGAAAACGCCATACCCATCTTGCCCTCCGATCCCCAGGCGAACGGCAAGCTCCCGGCCAACCTCGGCTTCCTGGTGATGCGCGTCTATCTCCCGACGGGTGGTCAGGCGTCCGACGTCACCCTGCCTTCGCTCACAGTGGTCGACGGCGACGGAACGCGCACACCCCTGAAGAAGTGCAGCGGCAAGGCACTGAAGGCCGTGGGCAAGATCGCCAAGGGAGCCAAGATCCTCAGCGTTCTGAAGAAGATGAAGCAGGGCAAGAGACCTGCGCCGCAGCCCGCCCCGTGCACGACGGCACCCGGTGGCTGCCCGCCGTCCCTGAGTTTCTTCCGCGCCTCAGCCGCGACCACCAACAGTTTCTTCCCCAACAACGCCAACGCGTATGCATCCATGCTGTTCACCCCGGAGAAGGGGCAGGTCATCGTCATCAAGATGCTGCCGCCATCGACCCCGTGGGATGTCGAAGGTGGCACCACGCCCGTGCCGTGGCCGACATCGGACTACCAGATGCGCTACTGGTCGGTCTGCAACAACGTGTATGCGAAGCCGTACCCGGTCGTGGCGAATCCCAAGCCCAAGGGCAAGACGGTTTACGGCTGCGTGGCCGACAATGCAGCCGTACGTGACGATGATGGGTACGTCACCATCGCGATCTCAACACCGGCGAGCTAGCCACGCAGCGCAACGAGCGCCAACAACATCAACTGGTTGCCGACCTCGGTGACGAAGCCCAAGGCGATGGAGATGGTGGCTCTGCGCAACATGCTGCCCAGCGCCGGCTTCGACTTTGCGGTGCAGAACGTCGCCTCGGGTAGTGATGCTGCGGCTACCGCCGCAGCCATGGGCGCGTACTACCCGGTCACGGCCGTCTGCTCCACGGCACAGTTCGAGAGGGGCGGCGCGGAGAGCTGTCTGGACTAGCCGATCCCGGCCACGCGCGAACTAGGTGACCTCGGTCTCGGGGACGGGGCGGAGGCGCTTGACGCGCAGCGACTCGCCGCTCACGACGAGCACGACCCCTCCCAAGACCACGGTGAGTCCGATGACGACGTCACTGGTGATCGTCTCGCTGTAGAGGGCGACCCCGAGCACCACGGCCACAGCCGGGTTGACGTAGGCGTAGGTGGAGGCCAGGGAGATAGGAGCATGGTTGATGAGCCAGGTGAATGAGCTGAAGGCGATGACCGAGCCGAAGACCACCAGGTAGAGCCACCCCGCCCATGACCGCCCGGTGATGGCAGCCAGGTCGATGGGCTCCCGAATCACCAGGCTGACGAGCGTGAGGGCCACGCCGCCACTGAGGAGTTCGTACGTGGTGAGGGCGAACGAGTCACGGGGTTTGGGCAGGCGCACCGAGAAGAAGCTCGTCGTAGCCCAGATGGAACTGGAGATGAGAACCAGGAGACTCCAGAAGACGACATCGCCGTCCGAACCGGACACAGGGGTCGTGCCGCCCGGGAGCAGCATCCACCCGATGCCCACCAGGCCCACCGCGACTCCCACCAGCGTGTAGCGACCTGGACGATCGCCCGTGATGACCCGCCAGATCACGATGGTGAGCGGCGTCGCTGCGATGATGAGCGCCATGACCCCGGTGGGGACGTAGTCCTTCGCCAGTCCAACCGTGCCCAACCCGACGGCCAGCAGGGCGACTCCCATGAACAGCGCCGAAGCCAACTCACGTCGCGTCACCCGGAGGACTCGCCACCCGCGCGTCGCCCCCGTGATCAGCACCATGATGGCGGCGGCGACCAAGAACCGGGTCCCCATGGCGAGGAACGGCGGGATGGATTCGGTGGCGAACAAGATGCCGATGTACGTCGATCCCCACACGAACCAGACGATGAGCATGTTGACCCACAGCAGTGGCCCGGAGGACACGCGGCTCGCGGCATTCGTCGACATGGTGCGCGCACTCTAAGGCCACGGGTTTGCCCGCTCGTCGGCACGGTTGACACGGGGACCTGCGCCGCCCCGCCTTCGTCCGACAGGATGACGATATGAGGCCGCTGGATCCGCGTCTGCTGCGCTACGCCCGCAGCACGCGTGGCTTCCTCATCCTCGCGGTGGTGCTCGGTGCGGCCATCGCGGCGCTGGTGATCGCGCAGGCGCGGCTGCTGTCGACAGTCATCGTCGATGTCGCCCAAGGTGGCGCCGATCTGTACGACGTCGCCGGTGTGTTGGCACTGCTCGCCACGGTTTTCGGGGTGCGGGCCCTGCTCGGCTGGCTGGCCGAGGCGGCCGCCTACCGGACATCGGCCAGGGCCAAGGAACAACTGCGCGAGTCCGCAATGCGTCACGTCTTGGCCCTCGGGCCGCAGGGGCCGGCCGGTCACGACCCAGGAGCGGTGGCCGCACTGGTAACCCGCGGTGTTGACGCATTGGACAGCTACTTTGCGCGGTACCTTCCCCAACTCGTGCTCGCGGTCATCGTCCCTGCGGCGGTCTTCGTCACCATCCTTGGCCAGGACCTCGTCAGTGCCCTCATCATTGCGATCACCCTGCCACTCATCCCCGTCTTCATGATCCTCATTGGTCTGTACACCCGATCCCGCGTGGAGCGACAGTGGGAGACGCTCAGCCGACTCTCCGGCCACTTCCTTGACCTTGTCGCTGGCCTACCCGCGTTGAAGGTCTTCGGTCGGGCACGGATGCAGGCGCAGGCGATAGAGGCCATTGGCGAGCGGTACCGGACGACGACGATGGGAGTGCTGCGCATTACCTTCCTTTCGTCCTTTGCCCTGGAACTCCTGGCGAGCCTGTCGGTTGCGCTGGTGGCCGTGACTGTCGGCGTACGCCTGGCGGAGGGCGGTATTTCCTTCAGTGCCGCGCTCTTCATCCTCATCCTCGCCCCCGAGGCCTACCTACCGATCCGGCTGGTGGGCCAGCACTTCCACGCGGCGGCCGAGGGACTTGGTGCGGCCGAAGAAGTGTTCATCCTGCTCGAGCAGCCACTGCCGAGCGCTGGCGAACGCTCGGATATCCCGACCCGGGTGACGATCAACCTCGATCAGGTCAGCGTTGAGTACCCGGATCGCGATGGCCCAGCCCTCGCGCCCACCACCGCATCGGCGTCGCCCGGTCAGATCGTCGCGCTCGTCGGACCGAGCGGTGGTGGAAAGTCGACGCTGCTGTCGCTGCTGCTCGGATTCGCCGCGCCGACCTCCGGTCGGATCCTGCTCACGTCGGATGACGCACCAGCGATGGACCTCACCGATGTCGACATGTCGGAGTGGCGTCGCCGTATCGGCTGGGTACCGCAGGATCCGCACCTCGTCGTGCCCGGTGTCGACCGGCCGACCATCGCTGAGGCCGTGCGTATGGGTGCACCCAATGCGTCAATCTCGCGGATCCAACGCGCCCTTGGCGACGCAGGGGCACTCGCGGAGTTCGAACTCCTTCCCGATGGACTCGACACTCCCGTCCATGAACTGAGTTCGGGGCAGCGACGCCGTACCGCGGTCGCGCGTGCACTCGTGCGCGATCCGCAGGTGCTCCTGCTCGATGAACCCACCGCCGCTCTGGACGGCGTGAGCGAGCAAGCCGTTGTCGACGCCATCGTGCGGGCGAGGTCGAATGGCTGCACGGTCATCGCCGTCGCCCACCGACCGGCGTTGGTGGACATTGCTGACGTCGTCGTTCACGTCGGGGGCTCTCCCGCCGGAACCTCGCGGAACCTTTCAGGCCAACGCCCACGCAAGATCACCACCATGGTGCGGGACTTCTGATGGGGCTCATGGGTGCGGCGATGCGCACGCAGAAGTGGCGGCTGAGTTCGGCCGCCCTCTTCGGCGTCATCGCTTCGCTGAGTACTGTCGCACTGCTCGGCACTTCCGGCTGGCTGATCTCCTACGCCGCGCAGATGCCGCCGGTGCTAGCGCTGTCGGTCGCCGCAGTGATGGTGCGGTCCTTCGCGCTCAGTCGTTCGGTCTTCCGCTACCTCGAACGCATCGTCGGACACGACGCGGCCTTCCGTGGACTCACCGGACTGCGCGTGCGCGTATACGAACGCTTGGAGAGGCTGGCCCCGGTCGGACTGCGGCGCTACACCGGTGGCGATCTGCTGGCGCGGCTCGTCGCCGACGTCGACACCGCGGTCGATCTGCCGCTGCGCGTCGTGCTGCCGTGGCTGCAGGCGCTCCTTGTGTCCGTCGCGACCGTCGCCTTCCTCGCGTGGCTGGTGCCGGGGGCCGGTCTCGCGCTCGGCGCAGTTCTGCTCATCGGCCTGACCCTGGTTCCCTGGCTGAGTGCGCGCATTGCGCTGCATGCCGAACGGCGTTCTGCTGCCGCTCGCGGAGCGCTGTCCAACGCGGTGGTGTCGAGCCTGGACGGTAGCGCCGATCTGCTGGCCTTCGGTGCCACCGACCTTGCCCTCGCCGAAGTTCATCGACGCGACGTTGATCTCACCGCCATTGCGCGTCGCGAGAGCGCGGGACTGGGGCTCGGGGTGGGACTGTCGACCGCCTTGCAGGGCTTGGCTGTCGTGGTCTGCGTCATCGCTGCGATCCCCGCTGTCGTCGATGGACGCATCGAGCCGCAGTGGTTGGCCGTCGCGGCCCTGCTACCGCTCGCGGCGTACGACGTTGTTGCGACGCTTCCTACTGCGGTCCTCGCGCGTCTGCGCGTGCGTGCAGCAGCTGAGCGGCTTGACGAGGTGCTCGCTGTGCCGCTGCCGGTGCGCGATCCGCATCGCGCCGATCCGGCGCCTGATCACGAGGTCACGCTGCAGTGCAGGGACGTCTACGCTCGGTGGTCGCCCGATGATGAACCAACATTGCGTGGCGTGTCCTTCACCCTGCGGCCGGGCGAACGCATGGCCGTCGTCGGACCGAGCGGCGCCGGCAAGTCGACACTCGCCAATGTGCTGCTGCGCTTCTTGGGCTATGACGGTGTTGTCGACTTGAACGGCGTACCCATTGAGCTCATGGATGGCGACGACGTACGGGGGGTTGTCGGCCTTCTGCAGCAGGACGCCCATGTCTTCGACACCACGCTGCGGGACAACCTGCGCATCGGCCGTATCGACGCCGAGGATGATGCATTGCGTGCGGTGCTGGCTCGCGTGGGCCTGGCCGGATGGCTGAGCAGCCTCCCAGAGGATCTGGCCACCAGGGTGAGTGCCGCGACGATGTCCGGTGGTGAGCGGCAGCGGCTGGCGCTCGCCCGACTGCTGCTCGCCGAGCGACGCATCCTGGTTTTCGATGAGCCCACTGAGCATCTGGACCCGGGGACGGCCGACGCCCTCACCGACGATCTGCTCGAGGTGACGCGGGGCCGATCAACGTTGCTCATCACGCACCGACTGCGCGGCCTTAAGCAGGTGGATCGGATTCTGGTCCTCATCAACGGTCAGGTCCGCGCCGCGGGAACGCACGATGAACTCATCGAGCAGGGGGGCTGGTACGCCCAGCGTTGGGCCACGGAGATTGAGCGCGGCGACCTTGCGGCGTTGACCGCTCAGATCCCGCCCGGGACCGCCCTCACCCGCTGAGCCACTCCGTCCGGTTTCCGGTCGGAATCCAGGTCGCAGTGCGCGCACGACTGTGTGGCGTAAGGTGATCGAGTTAGCGTGAATAACGAGTCAACCTTTGGGAGTACCCATGCCGCGCATTGGCCGAGCCGTAGCCCGTACCGCCGTCGTCGCAGGAACCGCCACCGCCGTCAGTGGCAAGGTCGCGCAGAACCAGGCTGACAAGCAAGCCGCGAAGGAAGCCGCGGCAGCGACCCCGGCCGCCGCCGAGCCCGAGGCCGACCCCATCTCAGAGATCGAGCGCCTCGGCGCCCTCAAGGAGAAGGGCCTGCTCACCGACGAGGAGTTCACCGCCGCCAAGGCCAAGATCCTCGGGATCTGACGCCTATCCCCGGACCTGTCCGGGGACCTCGCGGTATCCCACGCCGATCACCACCGGCACCTTCGTCGTGGATCGTCCGGTGATGATGACTCGATAGCGGCCGTCCATGGCGCGTTCGTTGACTCGCGAGAGGTACAGGTACGACGTACCGGAGTATGGCTCGTAGAAGGACGTGCGTTCATTGATGTCCATCGTCGTACGACGCCCCTGCGGATCAATGATGGTCACGCGCGGCAACTGGGACGGAGCCAACCGATTAGCGGGCGCCTGATCGGGGATCAGCAGTTGAACCGCTAGACGGTCGCCCGACTCAAGGTCAAAGCGGAAGCCGCGAGTCTTGCCCTTGCGCACCGAGGCATAGACAGCGAAGGACACCGTGCCGTCTACCAGGAGAGGCCCTCGGGACGGCGTTCGATCGGAGGAGTTCAACCGAACCGGTTGATGGGCGCTCACCGGAGGCGCTACGCCAAGCGCCAGGGAGAGGGCGAGGCAGGTGGCCCCGAGGACACGTACTGCCCCATGAGCGCCGGTCGGGATGTTCGGTAGGCCTCGCACACTGTCAGTATGGATGCCATGACGACTGAGCGCGACCAGGGACTGTTCGAGGCGGTCGTCGCCGTTGCGGCCGGTCTGGAGTTGAAGTCGACGCTGCGGCGCATCGTCCAGGCAGCGGTCAATCTCTCCAATGCGCGGTACGGCGCCCTTGGTGTCATCGGCCCGGACGGTCGGGTCGGTGAGTTCATCCACGTCGGCATGGACCCGGCTACGGCGCAGGACATCGGCGACCTACCCACCGGCCGCGGCGTGCTTGGACTGCTCATCGATCATCCGGTCCCCCTGCGCATGGACAATCTGACCAAGCATCCGGCCTCGGCGGGCTTCCCGGCCGGCCACCCGCCGATGACGTCCTTCCTTGGTGTACCCGTGCGTGTCCGCGGCCGCGTCTTCGGCAACCTCTACCTCACCGACAAGAAGGACAGTGACCACTTCACCCCCGACGACGAGCATGTCGTGACCGCGCTCGCTGCTGCTGCTGCGGTTGCCATCGAGAACTCCCGGCTCTATGAGTTCACCCGTCAGCGGGGCCGCTGGCTGCGCGCGATGACGGAGATCGACAACGCGGTCCTCATGGGCGCGACCACCGAGGAAGTCCTAGCGATGACCGCCCGCGAGGCTCATCAACTCACCGGTGCGCAGCTTGCCGCGATCGCACTGCCGGACGGCGAGGGATTCACCATTGAGATCGTGGACGCGGGTTCGGACTACACCGGCGAGGACGTCATGGGGACTCACCTCGGTCCCGATGAGACGCCGACGTGGGAAGGCGCGGTCGTCACGCTGAGCCTGCGAACGCCGGAATCGGTTCTTGGCCAGCTGTACCTGCTGTGGGATTCGCCCTGGCAGGCATTGGATCCCGAACTGCATCCGGTCGCGGAAAGTTTCGCGGCGCAGGCCGCCGTCAACGTCGTCCTCGCGTCGGCGCGACGGGAGCAACAGCGACTGAGCATCTTCGAGGACCGTGACCGCATCGCTCGCGACCTGCACGACCTCGTCATCCAGCGCCTGTTTGCCACCGGAATGCAATTGCAGGGTGCCTTACGTGCAGAGGGGCTACCCGAGGCGGTGCAGGATCGACTCACGCGAGCCATCGATGACCTGGATGAGACGGTGCGGGAGATCCGACAGACCATCTTCGCGCTGCATGAACCCATGGAGACTGAATCCGACCTTCTGCGCGCCCGCGTCATGCGTGAATGCGCGCAGTCCGGATCGCTCTTGGGCTTCACCCCGGCCGTGCGTTTCGTCGGCGCGGTCGATTCCTCGGCCTCCAGCGCGCACGCCGACCAGTTGGTCGCGGTCCTGCGCGAGGCTCTCACCAATGCTGCGAAGCATGCGCAAGCGGGTCGCGTTGAGGTGCTCGTTGAGGTGGACGGTCAGCAGCTCCGGCTCACGGTGACCGACGACGGCGTGGGTGTTAGTGAGGGGGGACGGAGGTCCGGCTTGGCAAACCTCACGTCGCGGGCTGAGCAATTGCGTGGGAGTTTCACCGTCCAGCGTGTCTCGGACCTGGGTGGAACGCGACTGGAGTGGACGGTGCCGCTCTAGCCGCGGTCGCCGTGCTTCTGCTCGGCGTCCATACGGGCGACGTACGCCGCGATCTGGGTGCGGCGCTCCATGCCCATCTTGGCAAGTAGCGAGGAGACATAGTTCTTGACCGTCTTCTCCGCGAGGTGCATGCGCTCGCCGATCTGACGGTTGGTGAGGCCCTCACCGATGAGTTCGAGGATGCGGCGCTCCTGGTCGGTCAGTGCATCGAGTCGCTCGTCATGCTCCTCACCCTTGCGCAGGCGCTCCAGGACGCGTTGCGTTGCCACCGGGTCAAGCAGTGAGCGCCCGGCGGCCACCGGGCGTACGGCAGCGACCCGGTCGTTGCCGCGGATGTCCTTCAGGACGTACCCCGACGCTCCGGCCATGATGGCGTTGAACAGGGCTTCATCGTCGGCGTACGACGTGAGCATGAGGCAGTGCACGTCGGGGAGTGAGTCGCGCACTTCACGGCACACCTCGACTCCACTGCCATCGGGGAGACGAACGTCAAGGACGGCGACGTCGGGTCGCGTGGCAGTGATTCGGCCGAGGGTTTCAGCGGCGAGGCCGGCTTCACCGACGACCTCGATGTCATCTTCGAGGCTGAGGAGGTCAGCGAGGCCCCGACGGACGATTTCGTGGTCGTCGAGGAGGAACACGCGAATGGCCATGGGCTAAGTGTGGCATCCCACCCAAGATTCCACTCGGCTCTGTGCGGTCGAACCTTCCGGCGTCGTGTCGGCGGTGGTTGGATGGGAGAGGGCTCACAAGGCCCGCGACGAAGGAGTCCACACCATGACTGAGGGCGTCGTACAACTACTGACGCCGGAGGGCGAATTTCGGCCCCACCCGGACTATCCGCTCGAACCGGACACGGACCTGTTACGCGCCCTCTACCGCGACATCGTGCTGACCCGCCGCAATGACGTCGAGTCCACCGCCCTGCAGCGCACCGGCGAACTCGGCCTGTGGTGCCCGGTCCTCGGTCAGGAGGGCGTTCAGGTCGGCGCCGGCCACGCCATGCGACCCGACGACTACGGCTTCACCACCTATCGCGAAGTGGGTCTCTTCCAGGTGCGCGGTGTCGACCCGGTTGAACTCCTGCAGCTCTATCGCGGCAACTCCCATGCCAGTTGGGACGTCGACCGCGTGGGTCTCGGGCTCTTCACCATCGTGATTGGCTCCCATGCATTGCACTCGGTCGGTTATGCCATGGGCATCCAGCGCGATGGTGCCGCCCAGGCGGTCCTGTCCTGCTTCGGTGACGGCGCAACGAGCACCGGTGACGTGCATGAGGCGATGGTCTTCGCCGCGACGTTTGCTGCTCCCGTCGTCTTCCTGGTGCAGAACAATCAATGGGCCATCTCGGTCCCCGTCAGCCGTCAAGCACATGCCCCCCTGTCCCAGCGTGCCGCCGGCTACGGAATCCCGAGCCTGCGCATCGACGGCAACGATGTCTTTGCCGGACTCGCCGTAACGCGTGCCGCATTGGATTACGCGCGTGAGGGCGCCGGGCCGACATTCATCGAAGCGATGACCTATCGGCGGGGTGCACACACGACGTCCGATGATCCCACGCGCTACCGGGCGGAGACTGAAGTCGAGCAGTGGGCAGCGCTCGATCCCCTCGATCGCTTGGTCCGCTACATGGAATCAGTGGGTGCACTCGACGAGGACTTCGTGGCCGTCGTGCAGGCAGAGGCTGACGCAATGGGGGAGCGCATCCGCGACGCCATCCGCGGCATGCCCGACCCAGAGCCGATGGGCATGTTCGATGACGTGTACGCCGAGCCGCACCCCCAGGTGGAAGCCGACCGCCGTGCCTTCGCCGACTACCTTCAGGCGGGGTCCGCATGACGTCCATGACGATGGTGCAGGCGCTCAATGCTGGGCTGCGTCGTTCCATGGA
The DNA here is from genome assembly GCA_038108715.1 of Candidatus Nanopelagicales bacterium. Taxonomy (GTDB): domain Bacteria; phylum Actinomycetota; class Actinomycetes; order S36-B12; family S36-B12; genus Mxb001. Next base: position 10,166 of record JAYNIC010000016.1, read on the forward strand.
GAACGACCCCCGTGTCCTGCTCATGGGCGAGGACATCGGCCCGCTGGGCGGAGTCTTTCGAGTCACCGATGGCCTGCAGAAGGACTTTGGCGAGCAGCGCGTCGTTGACACACCGCTCGCCGAGAGCGGCATCGTGGGGACGGCGATTGGCCTAGCGATGCGCGGTTACCGGCCGGTCGTGGAGATCCAATTCGATGGCTTCGTCTTCCCGGCCTTCGACCAGATCGTCACCATGGTGGCCAAACACCACTACCGATCCAGTGGCGTGACCCCGATGCCGATCGTCATCCGTATCCCCTACGGCGGCGGGATCGGTGCGGTCGAACACCACAGTGAGTCACCCGAGGCCTATTTCGCGCACACACCGGGTCTTCGCGTGCTCACTCCGAGCGATGCGGCGGAGGCCTACGTCACGATCCAGCAGGCGATCGCCTCCGACGATCCGGTCATCTACCTCGAACCCAAGCGGCGCTACTGGGATCGCGCGGAGGTCGATGACGTGTCCCCGATCTCCGGTGGGCCGTGGTCCTCGCGTGTCCTGCGCACGGGCAGCGACGTCACGCTGGTCGGCTACGGCCCGATGGTGCGCACCATGCTTGAAAGTGCTGACGCGGCGAGTGAGGACGGCATCGACTGCTCGGTCATCGACCTGCGCACGTTGTCTCCGCTGGATCTCGACCCCGTCTTCGACGATGTACGCCGTACCGGTCGATGCGTGGTGGTGCACGAGGCCCCGGTCGTGCTCGGGATCGGAGCCGAGGTTGCGGCGCGCGTCACACGCGAATGCTTCTTCCATCTCGAGGCACCGGTGGAGCGAGTCGGGGGCGCCTTCATCCCCTACCCGCCCAACCGGTACGAAAAGCACTATCTGCCGAGTGTCGATCGCATCATGGACGCCGTTGATCAGGTGATGGCGACATGAGCGTTCGCCAGTTCCCCCTGCCCGATGTGGGCGAAGGCTTGACCGAGGCCGAGATCGTCACCTGGCGCGTCGGGGTTGGTGACACGATCGAGGTTAATCAGCCCATCGTCGACATCGAGACGGCCAAGGCCGTCGTGGAATTGCCGTCGCCGTTTGCCGGGCGGGTGGTCGAACTCCTCGTGCCCGAAGGCCGCGTCGCGGAGGTCGGCACGCCGATCCTTGCTGTTGAGGTCTCCGATCGTGAGCCTGTGCTCATCGGGTACGGCGTTGCCGAGGAGGCACCCTCGACGCGTCGTCACCGCCGCCGGCCAGCGGAGTCGGTGGCGAGCGCTGCCCGACCAACGGCCCAGGGCGATCTCACCCCGCGCGCGAAGCCGGGTGTGCGGGCGCTGGCTCGCGACCTCGCGGTCGACCTAGCCGCAGTACCGGCCACCGGTCCGCACGACGACGTCACCGCGGCCGATGTGTATCGATTCGCTACCCGGTCCACTGCATCGGCCGCTTCTGCCCCGCAGGTGCCGCGACCAAGCGGCGGAGTGCGAGCGCCGGTGCGCAGCATCCAGCGCACGATGGCGCAGGCGATGGTGCGGTCCGTCGCGACGGCACCGCATGTGTCCACCTGGGTCGACGTCGACGTGTCCGCCACGGTGCGACTGGTAGAGCAATTGCGCTCGGCTCCGGAGTTCGCTGGCGCGCGCGTGACACCGCTGACGATCGCCGCGGCCGCAGTGCTGCACGCGGTTCGCCGCACACCCATCATCAATGCGTCATGGATCGATCTCGACGATGGCGAGTCCGCGATCGAGACCTATCCCTTCGTCAACCTCGGCTTCGCGGTGGCCGGCGAGCGCGGCCTCATGGTGCCGAACATCCGCGATGCGGGATCACTGTCCCTGCCCGGGCTGGCTAAGGCGATCACCGACCTGACTGAGCGGGCACGGCAGGGCCGCCTGCAGCCGGCGGACTCCGTGGAGGGCACCTTGACCATCACGAACATTGGAGTCTTCGCGGTCGATGGCGGTACGCCGATCCTGAATCCCGGTGAGTCCGCGATCCTGGCGACCGGTCGTGTTGTGGAGCGCCCCTGGGCGGTGGAGGGTGGCCTCGCGGTGCGTCCGGTGATGACCTTGTCGCTGTCCTTCGACCATCGCGTTGTCGATGGTGCGGCCGGGGCGACTTTCCTCGCCGACGTTGCGGAGTACCTGCGGCGACCACCGACGATCGGCGCTAGCGTCGAGGCATGACATCGCCCCTGGCCTCGACCGCATCGTTCGACGAGATCTTTGGTGCCTGGCAGTCCGCCGCCGATGACTTCCTCGCCCTCGTGACCCCGCTGTCACAGGAGGAGTGGGATGCGCCCACGGCACTTCCTGGATGGAGCATCGGCGACATCGTGGCGCACGTCAGTTGGATCGAAGGGATCATGCTGGGTGAAGTCGATCCGCCGCATGAGCCGGATTGGGCCGCGCTCCCGCACGTGCGCAATGACTTCGGCCGCATCACCGAGATCCCCGTTGATCTACGGCGTGCTTGGCCACGCGAGCAGGTCCTCATCGAGTTGGCTGACGTCGTGAGCCGGCGCGGCGCCGCCCTCCGGGAGGGACCCCATGATGTGAACGTCGAAGTCTTCGGCCCGCTCGGACTCGCACCACTCGGCCGTGTCGTGCAGATGCGTGCGATGGACACGTGGGTGCACGAGCAGGACATCCGGGACGCGCTCGGTCGGCCCGGTCACCGGGACACTCCGGGAGCGCAGGCGACAGCAGCTCAACTGCTGCCTGGTCTGCCGAAGGTGTGGGTCAAGGGCGCCGGTGCGCAGCCCGGGCAGGTCCTGCGCCTTGTCGTGACCGGTCCTGAACTCACCGCGGAGCGCTGGGTGGCTGTCGGCGAGGATGGTCGTGGTCGGACCGGTGAGTCCGGTGCCCACCCGACGACGACGCTCACGATGGACTGGTCGACGTATCTCGCGCTCGCCTGCGGCCGCGGGGATCAGGATGTGCTGCGAGCTCGTGTCGAGGTCGAGGGCGATCACTCACTCGGCCAGCGAACTCTCGAAGCCTTCACGGTGATGATCTAGCGGCGGTCGATCTGCCCTACGCCGCCGTAGAGGTGAGACTAGGCGGACGGCATTCCTGCGCCCTCGAGGTCGGCAAAGCCACCCTGGAGGTCATAGACGTGCAGGTAGCCCATCTGCGCCATGACCGATGCGGCCGCGGCCGAGCGATTGCCCGATCGGCAGTACAGCGCGTAGGTGCCGTTCGGGTCGAGGGCGGCGATTTGCTGCTGGAAGTCAGGTGACTCGACGCTGATGAGCAGTGCGCCGTCGAGGTGGCCGGCGTTGTATTCGTCAGGGGAGCGCACGTCGATGATCGTCGTTCCCGGGCTCTGCGCGGCCGACATCCAGGTCGGGACATCGACCTTGACCGGTGCCGCCGGCTGTGAGGCGGGTGTGGTCGGGGCGACCGAGGCGGCGGTGCTACCGCCGCAGGCGGTGAGGATGGGGCTGAGGACGAGGGCGCCGGCGAGCGCGATGGGAGCAAGGCGACGAATATGCATACCCCCCAGGGTATACAGACCCAGGTGGATCAGTCCACTTGAGGGGTCTGCCCCTCGCGTTGGGCCCGTGCCTGCAGTCGCTCGAGGTAGTCGTTATAGGCGGTCAACTCGGCGTCACCGTCGCGGTCGGCCTGGCGGTCGCGGCGCCTGGCTTCACGATCCTCGCTGCGTGACCACTCCAGGGCCACGGCGAGAACCATGAACAGCATCGGGATCTCGCTGATGCCCCAGGCGATCTGCCCGCCGTTTTGGGTGTCGCGCAACGGGTCGGTGACCCAGTCGGGGCGCACGACGCCGTACCACTCCTGTGCCAGCGGGGTGCTGCCCATCATGACGATGACGGCAAAGAAGGCGTGCACGCCGACCATCAGCAAGATCAAGCCAAACTTCGCCCAATACGGCAGAGGCTTAGGCACGGGGTCGATACCCATGACAATCCACGCGAAGAGATAGCCGGAGGCGATGAAGTGGAAGAGCATTGCTAGGTGTCCGATGTGGCTGCCCATGAGCCACGCCATGAGCGGCGTGAAGTACAGCGCGAACATGCTCAGGCTGAAAACGATGAACACGAAGAAGGGGTTGGTGACGATCTTGGCAACGGGGGAATGCAAGCCCCACACGATCCACTCGCGTGCGCCCCAACGCCCGGTCGTCGACGGCTTGAGGGCACGAAGTGCCAAGGTGAACGGCGCACCGAGGACGAGCAGCATGGGTGCGAGCATGGCCATGGTCATGTGCTGCACCATGTGCAGTCCGACGGAGACCTGCGCATAGAGCGCGATACCGGCGTTGGTGGTCCAGATGAGGACGCTTAGGCCGGCCAGCCACCAGAACAGGCGCAGCCACGGCCAATGATCGCCGCGGCGTCGCAGCGTGACGACTCCGGCTATGTAAAGCCCGGCGAGGGTGAGTGCGCCGATGAGGAACACCGGCTCGAGGAGGAAACCTCCGATGACCAAGGTCACGTCCGGTGGTGGTGGATACGGATAGCCGAGCAGAGACTCGCCGTACGTCGGTAGCAGCGATTCGATTCGCGGGTACGGACTGAGCGCCAGGGCCACGCCCATGCCGAACGCGGAGGCGATCAGGATGACCTCGACGGCCAAGACCTTGAGGAAGGTCAATCGCCGGGGGTCGGTCGTGAGGTGCGGCAGCAGGCGGCGGCGAATCACCGCGGCGATGATGACCAGGATGAGCAGCACCGCAATCTTTGCGCTGATGACGATCCCGTAGTCGGTGGTGAGAAGTTGGTCGGGCGTATCCAGGCGTGTGTACGCGTTGGCCGCACCGGTCGCGGCGAGCAGGATTACGGCGACGAGGGCGGTGACACCGAATCGCTTCGCGGCGGTCGCGAGCTCACCGGGTTTGTCGTAGCCACGGTCGCGCCGTAGACCGTGATAGGCCAGCGCGATGAGTCCACCGATCCATACAGTGGCAGCGATGGCGTGAACAATCCCCGCACTGATGGCGAGGGCGTGATCGCCGAGTCCGGATCCGTGGCCGGCGATCGCGGGTAGCGACATCGCTCCCACGCCGAGAACGAGCCAGAGTGCGGACGCGGCGAGCGAGGACGTGAAGAGCGCGCCGACGCTGATGATGGCGGCGATGAGGGCCATGACCGCGAGAGCACGGGTGTTGGGGATCTCCCAAGCGTAGGTAGCAGCGACGTCGGGACTCACCGCGCGCGTGATGGGGACACCGAGAATCTCCGCGAGCTGGAAGAACATCTGCGCAAGAGCGAGCAACGCCCAGACTGCGGCGGTTGCCGTGGCCCGGATGAGGTCGGCTCGACCGGTCGGGGATACGACGCCGTCGCGGCCGTGCGGATTGAGGAAGGCGGCGGCGAGGAGCCAACCGGCGGTCAGGGCACCGGCGAGATCGGTGAGCACCCGCAGCGCGGGCAGCCCCCAGCCGACGACGGGTCCAGGATCGGGTAGCCCCGGGACGGCTGGTTCGTAGGCACCGCCGGCGACCACGAGTCCAACCGCAGCGGCGAGGAGCGCTACGGCGATGGCGGTTGCCGCAAGCAGAGTAAACCGCGGGCCCGAGGTGGTGCCGGTCGTCTGTGCGGCGGTCGACGTGCTCACGATGAGCGGCTACGCAGGACAACACCGACGACGGCAATGATGGCAAGAACACCAACGGCGATCCCGGCGATGATCCAGCCGCTATTGCTCCCTGTCGATGCGGTTGGCGTCGTGGCCGTGTCGGTCGCGGTGGCAGACGGGGAGGCGTTGGCCGACGACTCCGAGATCGGCTCAGGCGTGGGTGCGGCGGTGGGCTCACTCGAGGTGGGTTCGGGCGTCGGTGACGGGGTGGGAGGAGGGTCGGCGCCGTACGTGAAGAGGATGCCGCCATCGACGGGGTGCCCGTCCTGTGAGACGACGCGATACTGCACGTCCCAGGTCCCTGGTCCCGCTCCTTGCGGCCACGACACCGTGGCGACGGGGCCCTCAACGCCGGTGACGATGAGGTCCTCGGAAGTGCCGTCCGGTGCTAGGGCGATGAAGCGAACGAAGTCCGGCATCAGCGGCTCGGTGAAGGTGAAGACCAGTTCGGTCGGCGCTTCGGTGAGGACCGCGCCGTCCTCGGGCACGGTGGAAACCAGGTCCGAATGGGCCGATGCCAGGCCCGGTGCTCCGATGAGTGCCGCGAGCGCAAGGACAAGAAGGAGGGCGAAACGCTTCACGATTCGAGGGTACGCCGTCGACGTGAGGGACGCTGAGTCCACCACCAGCCGATGGGCTCGGCGAACCGGGCGAGCACGGGGCCGGCGGTCGCGGTGATGAGAACGTAGGCGGCGACCAGCGCGAGGAAGCTGCTCGGTAGGGCGAGGCTCACGGCGACAAGACCGGTGATCACGACGCTGAACTCGCCGCGGGCGGCGAGGAGGGCACCGGCGCGCAGCGCGCCCATCGGCGTACCAGACACGGTGCGGGCAGCGAACCAGCCGGTGAGGAACTTGGTGCCGATGGTGACGGCAGCGAGCAGGATCGCCGGCAGGATCATCGCGGGAAGCTCGCCGGGATCAACCGAGATACCGAAGTAGGCGAAGAAGACCGCGGCGAGCACGTCACGTAACGGGTCGAGGCGGCGACGGGCGAGCTCTGCTACTTCACCGGTGAGCAGAAGGCCAACGAGGAACGCCGCTACCGCGGGGGAAAAGTCGACGAGGCCGGCGAAGCCCGCAGCGGCGATCGCCGCACCGAAGACGAGAAGGAGTAGGCCCACCGGATCGCGGGGGCTGAGCAGATGGTGGAAGCGCACCGAACCCTTGACGGCGATCACCAGTACGACGACCACGACGGCCAGGGCCACGCCGACGCTGATGAGCCCGGTGACCAACCCGGTACCGGTGAGCACCACGGTGAGGATGGGCAGGTAGGGGGCCATGACGAGGTCCTCGATGACGAGGACGCTCACCACCGGTGCGGTCTCCGGATTCCGCCGCCAGCGCAGGTCACGCAGGACCTGACTGACGATGCCCGAGGACGAGATGTAGGTGACACCACCGAGTGCGAGAGCTCCGATCCACCCCCAGCCGAGAATGAGGGCAAGGAGCGCGCCGGGGGTGGCGTTGAGCAGGATGTCGAGTGCACCTGTGCGGGACTGCTGGCGCGCCGTACGCACCAACTCCGAACCCGAGTACTCAAGGCCCAGAAGGAGCAGGAGCAGGACGACGCCGAGTTCGGCGATGACTTGGATGAAGGTGTCGCTCGCCGGGATGCCGACGATGCCGCCGTCGCCGAAGAACAGTCCGGCGATGAGGTAGAGGGGCACCGGCGAAATGGCAAGCTTGTGGGCGATTCGCGCGAGCAGGCCCAGTCCGACCAGGAGAAGGCCGAACTCCAAGAACAGGGTGGTGATCCCCTCGGTCGCACCCGCCATCGGCATACGTCGATCTTGACATGCCCGAAAGGCGAGGGCTCGTTCCGACTAGAAGGCGTCCTCGGGCAGCGACATGATCGCGTCGTCGGTGGTCTCCATGACCACGCGCTCGGCGGCCAGTAGCGGCAGGCGATTCTGGGCGAACCACTGGGCGGTCGCGATCTTGCCCTCGTAGAACGCGCGGTCGCGGTCTGAGGCACCAGCCTCGAGTGCGGTCTGCGCCACCTCGGCTTGGCGCAACAGCAGCCACCCGATGACCAGATCACCTGTCGCCATGAGCAGTCGCGTGGTGTTGAGCCCGACCTTGTAGATCTCGGTGACGTTCTGCTGTGAGGCCATCGCCCACTGGCCGAGCGCCCCGACCATGCCCTGCACCTCTTCGAGGGCCTTGCCGAGGAACTCTCGCTCGGCCGCGAGCTGGCCATTGCCGGTATCACCCTTGACTGTCTCGGTGATTTGCGCAGCGAGGTAGAAGATCGCCTTGAACTGGTCTCGGACCATCTTGCGGAAGAAGAAGTCCAGACCCTGGATCGCGGTGGTGCCCTCGTAGAGGGTGTCGATCTTGGCGTCGCGGATGTACTGCTCGATCGGGTAGTCCTGCAGGTACCCCGAACCACCGAGTGTCTGCAGGCTGGTGGCGAGCAATTCGTAGGAGCGCTCGGAGCCGACACCCTTGACGATGGGCAGAAGCAGGTCGTTCATGCGCTCGGCCATATCGAGGTCGATTCCCTCGACGCCAGCCCGAGCCATCATGATCTGGTCCTGCCATTGCGCGGTGTAGTGCACCAGTGCGCGCATGCCCTCGGCGTAGGACTTCTGCAGCATGAGCGAACGACGCACATCGGGGTGGTGCATGATCGTCACGCGTGGCGCGGACTTGTCGAGCATCTGCGTGAGGTCAGCACCCTGCACGCGCGTCTTGGCGTAATCGAGGGCGGCGAGGTAGCCAGCCGACAGTTGGGCGATCGCCTTGGTGCCGACCATCATGCGCGCGTATTCGATCACCATGAACATCTGCGCGATGCCGTCGTGGACGTCACCGACAAGCCAGCCGATGGCCGGCTCCTTCTCGCCGAACGTGAGCTCACAGGTCGTGGAGGCCTTCAGGCCCATCTTCTTCTCGACGTTGGTGACGTAGACGCCGTTCCGCTCCCCGATCTGACCGGTCTCGAGATCGGCATGAAACTTCGGAACGAGGAAAAGGGAAAGACCCTTGGTACCCGGGCCGCCAGCGCCGTCAACGCCGACCGGGCGGGCGAGCACGAGGTGGACGATGTTGTCCGCCATGTCGTGCTCGGCGGAGGTGATGAATCGCTTCACGCCTTCGATGCGCCAGGTGCCGTCGTCGTTGGCGAAGGCCTTGGTACGCCCGGCGCCGACATCGCTACCCGCGTCAGGCTCGGTCAGCACCATGGTGGCGCCCCACTGGTTGTCGATGATCAGTTCGGCCCAGCGCTTCTGATCGTCGTTGCCGACGCGGTCGAGAATCGAGGCGAAGCCCGGGCCGGACATGTACATGAACGCAGCCGGGTTAGCGCCAAGGAACATCTCGGCGGCGGCCCAGCGCAGTGAGGGTGACGAGCCGGCGCCCCCGAGGTGCTCCGGGAGATCGAGGCGCCACCACTCCGAATCCATGAGCGCGCGGAACGACGCGGCGAAGTCCTCGGGCATCGTCACCGAAGACGTCGCGGGGTCGAAGACCGGCGGGTTGCGGTCGGCAGACTGGTAGGACTCGGCGAGGGGGCCGACCGACAGTCGCTCGATCTCGGCGAGGGCATCGCGCGCGGTCTGCGGATCCATGTCCGCGAAGGGCCCGGTGCCGAGCCGATCTTCGGCCCCGAAGACCTCGAAGAGGTTGAACTCGATGTCTCGCAGGTTCGCGCGGTAGTGCGACATGGCTTCTCCTGTGGGTGAGTGCACGTATTACTCGCCAGTGTTACCAATGAGTAACCCCATAATGCTACCGCTCGGTAACTTATGCAAGGGGAGTCGGGTGCCCGTGTCGGCGTCCGCTGAGAACGACACGACCGGCGCACCCACCGTCCCGTCATCCAACGCCAACTGTGTCGCAGATGCCGTGCCGATCTTGTCACCGAGGAACTGCACCGACCCCGACGTGCCCAGGTAGTTGTTCCAGATCGTCGCTGTGATCAGCGTCCCGGTCGTCTGGTCTGAGCCTGCGGTCCAAGCCATGTCACGCCCCCACGATCTCGTACTGGACGATGATGGTCAGGTTCGCAGCCCCCGACGAGCTCACCGTCAGCGCGGCGTTCTCCTGCACCTCCCAGATAGGCCGCACCGTCGAATCTCGAGGGCCGACAC
>JAYNIC010000017.1:0-11528 GCA_038108715.1 Candidatus Nanopelagicales bacterium
GCCTCGACGTAGACGCGGGTCGGGTGGTCAAGGGAGTCAACTTCACCGGGTTACGTGACGCCGGAGACCCGGTCGAACTCGCACGCCGCTACGACCTCGCCGGTGCCGACGAACTCGTCTTCCTCGACATCACCGCCTCCTCGGGTGAGCGCGAGACCACCTATGACGTCGTACGCCGCACCGCCGATCAGGTCTTCATCCCCCTGACCGTCGGCGGGGGCGTGCGTAGCGTCGAGGACTTCGACCGGCTGCTGCGCGCCGGCGCCGACAAGGTGAGTTTGAGCACCGCCGCGGTCCAGCGTCCCGACCTCGTCAGCGAAGCGGCACGCGTCTTTGGCTCGCAATGTGTGGTGCTGTCCGTCGACACGCGTCGCTGCGGAGAGGCGACCGAGTCGGGTTTTGAGGTGACAACACACGGTGGACGCGAGGGGACGGGTATCGACACCCTCGCCTGGGTGCGGCAGTGCGTCGACCGCGGAGCGGGGGAGATCCTGCTCAATTCCATGGACGCTGATGGCACCCGCGAGGGATTCGATCTCGAGCTCATCGCCCTTGTCCGCAAGACCGTCGATGTCCCGGTGATCGCCAGCGGTGGCGCCGGCACGGTCGAGCATTTCGTCCCGGCCGTTGCTGCCGGCGCCGACGCCGTGCTTGCCGCGAGTGTCTTCCACTTCGGCACCGTCACCATTGCCGAGGTCAAGGACGCGCTGTCGCTCGGCGGCTACCCGGTGCGACCGGCTGATGCGGAGGTGGCGTGATGTCTGACGGCGACCGCATCGACGCGCCGGTTTTCGATGAGCGCGGCCTCATCCCCGTCGTCGTGCAGCAGCACGGCACCGGCGAGGTACTCATGCTCGCCTGGATGAACGCGGAGGCCCTGCGCCGCACCCGCGAGACCGGTCGAGCGACCTACTGGTCACGCAGCCGGGGGGAATTGTGGGTCAAGGGGGAAACGTCTGGCCACACGCAGCAGGTGCGGGACATCCACCTCGATTGCGACGGCGTCACGATCCTGCTCGTCGTCGATCAGGTGGGGGGGGCCTGCCATACCGGATCGCACACCTGCTTTGCGCCGTTGGGGGATTCGTGAGCGAGCGCCGCGCCTGGGGGTTCCCGCTACCCGCGCCCGGTGGATCGGCTCCTGACCTGGATCGCTTCCGCGAGTTGGCTCCGGGGCGTCGGGTCATCCCCGTCGTGCGGCGGCTGCTCGCTGACGGCGAGACCCCCGTGGGCCTGTATCGCAAGCTCGCAGGAGAGCGCCCCGGCACCTTCCTGCTCGAGTCGGCCGAACACGGCCGCGCGTACTCCCGCTACTCCTTCGTCGGTGCCCACTGCAGTGCGATGCTGACCGAGGTCGACGGTGTGGCCGCCTGGTGGGGTGACCCACCGTACGACGTTCCGAAGGGTGGTGACCCCCTCGAGGCGCTGCGAAAGACGATCGAGGTCCTCCACACTGATCGCCCCGAGGGCCTACCACCGCTGACCGGTGGCATGGTCGGCTACCTGTCCTATGACGGCGTACGCCGGTGGGAGCGGGTCCCCGATAGCAACCCCGATGAACTTCGCATTCCTGAGCTGGGCTTCCTGCTCGCGACTGACCTGGCTGTTCTCGACCATGCCGACGGCACGGTGCTGCTCATCGCCAATGCCATCAACGTCGACAACAGCGACGAGCGGATCGACGAGGCCTGGTACGACGCGATGGCGCGACTGGACCGCATGACCGATCAACTTGCCCACAGTGCGCCATCCACCGTCTCGATCTACCAGCCCGATGCGATCGCCGACTTCACTCGACGCACAGACGCCAAGACGTTTCAGGCCGCTGTCGACACGGTCAAGGAGTACATCCGCGCCGGCGATGCCTTCCAGGTCGTCGTTTCCCAACGTTTCGATGTGACCTGCCCCGCATCATCGCTCGATGTCTATCGCGTGCTTCGCGTGACGAACCCGAGCCCGTACATGTACCTCATCCGTCTGCCCAACGCCGACGGAGACGCCGTTGCCTTCGACATCGTCGGGTCGTCGCCGGAGGCGCTCGTGACGGTCAACGAGGGACGGTGTCGGTTGCATCCCATCGCCGGCACTCGTCGCCGTGGGCACACTCCGGAAGAGGACGCGGCGTTGATGGATGACCTGCTCGCCGATGAGAAGGAGCGGGCCGAGCACCTCATGCTCGTGGACCTCGGTCGCAATGACCTTGGTCGGGTATGCGCCCCGGGCTCAGTGGACGTTGTCGAATTCATGCAGGTCGAGCGCTACTCCCATGTCATGCACCTCGTCTCGACGGTGGTGGGTCAACTCGCGGACGGGCAGACGGCGTACAGCGCCTTGGCGGCGACCTTCCCTGCCGGCACCCTTTCGGGCGCACCGAAGCCGCGTGCGATGGAGATCATTGACGAACTCGAGCCTGCGCGCCGTGGCGTCTACGGGGGTGTCGTCGGCTACGTGGACTTTGCCGGTGACCTTGACACCGCGATCGCTATTCGCACCGCGGTCATCCGTGACCATGTCGCATACGTTCAGGCCGGCGCCGGCGTGGTCGCAGACTCCGATCCGGCCGCCGAAGATGCCGAGTGTCAGGCGAAGGCGGCCGCGATCATTCGCGCCATCGCTACCGCGAGCACGCTGCGAGCCGCCGGGGATCAGGCCTGATGCGCGTTTACCTCAGCGCCCTCCTCGCGCTCGCCCTGGGAGCCCTCGCCATCCTCATCGGCTATGGCGCGACGTGGGCGGTCGTCACCGCACCTCTCATGGCCGGTGATGTCGCGCCGACGTCCGTTGTGGGATTGACCGGTCGGGAATTGGCCCCCCTCGGAGCCGCGATGAGCTGGGTTGCGATCGCCGGAATCGCCGGACTGCTGGCCACGTCCGGCTGGGGTCGCCGAGTCGTTGGAGGACTTCTCGTCGTCGCCGGCGGCATTGCCGGCGTTACGGCGCTCGCCTTCGCCCTGACCGATGTGGCGGCAGGTGGTGGCGCCTTCGTCGAAGCGGCATTGGGCTCTCGCGGTCTGGGGGCCGCGACACAAGTCTCGATCACGGCCTGGTGGCTCCTCGGGCTCCTCGGCGGTCTTGCGGTCCTCACGACCGGCATGGTTGCGCTTCTTCTCGGTGGGAATCTGCCGACACTGTCGCGTCGGTACGACCGGGGAGCGTCGACCCGTCAGGCCACCGGACACGTCGCCATGTGGGACGCGCTGGACAGGGGTGAGGACCCCACCATCGGTCCGGCTGGTTCAATGGGTGGTGGCAGCACCGAGGCAGAGCTCGGCAGCACCAAGGAGGATGAATGAGCGGCGAGCACAGCAACCACGGCAATACCCCGGCAGCGTGGACCCTCATGGTCCTCATCTCCATCGGGTTCGTTGTGTCAACGACGGCCCTGGTCCTGGGTTCGTGGATCGGGTTCTGGGTCGGTGTCGTGATCGTCGCCCTCGGTGGCATCGTCGGTGGTGTGATGAAGGCGGCCGGCATGGGACAGCCGCGCGACACGGCGTCATCGCACTGACGTGACCGCAGCTCCGCCGGCCCGGAGTTCATCCGGTGCGGGCGCCACGCGGGGTCTGATCCTCATCGTCGAGGATGAGGCGCCCATCGCCGAGGTCCTGCGCCTGTACCTGAACCGTGAGGGCTTCGAGGTGGCGGTGGCGACCGATGGCCCCGGGGGCCTCACCGCTATCGCCCAGCGCCGCCCCGCCGCCGTCATCTTGGACGTGGGTCTTCCCGGCATGGATGGCACGGAGGTCTGCCGCCGCATGCGCGAGGCGGGTGACTGGACGCCCGTGCTGTTCTGCACCGCCCGTGACGACGAGGTCGACCGCGTCCTTGGCCTGGAGCTGGGCGGCGATGACTACATCACCAAGCCGTTCAGCCCGCGCGAGGTGGTCGCCCGAGTCAAGGTCGCCCTCCGTCATGCGCGCGGCCCGGTTCAGGACGACACCGTCACCGTGGGGCGGGTGTCCCTCGATCGGGCCTCGCGCCGGGTCACGGTCGACGGTGAGGAAATCGTGCTGACGGCAACGGAGTTCGATCTGCTCGAGTACCTCATGGACCAGCCCGGCCGCGTGGTCTCCCGCGACCAACTGCTGGCCGAGGTGTGGGGCTACGCAGCGGTCGTGGGCACCCGCACGGTCGATGTGCACATCGCGCAGGTTCGCGCCAAGCTTGGAGAGGCCAGCCCGATCCGCACGGTGCGCGGCGTGGGGTACGCCGCGGAGGCTTCGTGAACCGACCGGGCATCCTTTCCCGGATCCTGCTGCTGGCTACCTCGGTCGCCAGCATCGCCGTTGTGGTCGCCGCTCTGGTCTCCCTTCCCCTCATCCGGAGCAATGCCCAGGCCATCGCTGCCGATGATCTGTCCCGACTCGCTGATCTGACCGCGTCGTCCTTGCGGGTCGATCGCGAAGGCCGATATGTCGTGCCTCAGCGGGTGGGAGATGTCCTGCTGGCCGAGGGAGTAACCGCCTACGTCGTATCGACGGGCGCCACCGACCTACCCGTCGGGGTCGACGGTGCGGATGTTGCTGCGGTGACCGGCGGCGAGTCGGTGCAGCGCACGGCGGACACCGTCGACGGCACCGTTCTCATCGCGGGCCGGGCTTACGAGCCGGGGACAGGCGTGATCCTCGTCCAGTCGGCCTCGGTGGCCGGGAGTTCGGCCGGCGACATCCTTGTGCGTCTCGTGATCGCCCTCCTCATCGGACTGGCGATCGCCGTCATCATCGCGGTCGTTGCGTCCGTGCGCATCATCACTCCGCTGCGCCGCGCGGCCGATGCCGCGCATCGCCTCGGTGGCGGCGATCGGAACGTGCATGTCGACCCAGAAGGCCCTGCGGAGATCGCCGATATCGCCGAGGCGCTCAACCAGTTGAGTGCGGCGCTCGCGGTCTCCGAGGGCCGCCAACGAGAGTTCCTGCTCTCGGTCTCGCATGAACTGCGTACTCCGATCACATCCGTGCGCGGGTATGCCGAGGCCCTTGCCGATGGGTTGGTCCCACCCGAAGACGTGGCTCGCACGGGGGCGGTGGTCGCGGCCGAAACGCAACGACTTGATCGACTGGTGAGCGATCTGCTGGACCTGGCCCGCCTGCGAGCCGACAACTTCACGGTCTCGCCCGTCGAGGTCGATGCGCGCAGCCTGCTCACCGAAGCGGCCGGGGTGTGGGCCGATCGGTGTGAGCGCGTCGACGTACGACTCGTGACGGAAATGAGTGCACAGGCTGTGCCCGTCCTCGCCGACCCTCTTCGGCTGCGGCAGGTCATCGACAACCTCGCGGAGAATGCCCTTCGGCTGGTCCCTACCGGTGGAGTGATCGTCTTCGCGGTGCGCGCTGAGGACCGGTGGGGTGTCATCGAGGTGCGCGACTCCGGACCGGGGCTTTCCGCGGCGGACCTCGACGTGGCGTTCGAGCCGGGCACCCTGCACGAGCGCTACCGAGGCATCCGCCAGGTCGGTACCGGACTTGGCCTTGCGCTCGTGGGCCGCCTCTCCCAGGAGATGGCCGGCTTCGCTCAGGCGGGCGTGGCGCCCGAAGGCGGCGCCGCCTTCACCGTGCGCGTCCCACGCTCTGGAGCGAACCCTAGGAATGGCTGACACGCGCCAGAACTGGCGATAAGAAGGACTCCATGTCCTGCAAAATGCTCGTGCTCGCCGCCTGTGCCGCCCTCGCTGTGGGCATCGCCGGACCTGCTCTCGCGGCAGGCCCCGTCATGCCACCGTCGATTCCCGACACCCAGGAGAACCGGGAATATTACGAGCTCATCTTCAGCGAGACGGATCCGAACTGGGCTCCGCAGGGCACGATCGTGGCCGACTCCGGCTTCCGCGCCGAGCCCAACGGCCTGCCCTATCCGAACTACGGCCCCAATCTCGATCAGGCCTCGCTCTTCTTCGGCACACCGGACGACAGCGTCGTACCCATGGACAGCGCCTCGATGATGGATCTCTATGGGGACGGAGTGTGCGCCGGACCCGTTGACCCCTCAGGTCAGTGTGAATTGACCCCGGCCGCTGAATACCTCGCAATGCTGATCTTCTCGGAGAGCTCTGGTGGACATTGTGAGGGCTTCGCGCTGACCACGGCCGGGCTCTTCAACGGAGAAATTGATCCGGCTGCCGTGCAGTCGCCGAATCTTGGGCTTAACAGCCACCTCGGCATCACCACACAGAACACGATCGCACGCAACTGGGCCACCCAGTTGACCACTCCGACGACCAATCTCACTCCCGCCCAGGTCGTGTCTGAACTGATTGAGCAGTTGCAGGCTGGGCAGGTGCCCTCGATCGTCACCATCCACTGGGTCAGCCCACAGGGTGATCCCGAGGGCCATGCGATCACACCGTTCGCGGTCTATGACCGCGGCAATGGCGTGTACGACATTGGTATCTACGACAACAACTACCCGTTCAAAGAGCGAGCCATTCACGTGGACACGGTGGCGAATACCTGGGAGTACCTCGTCTTCGCCACTCCGGGACAGGCCCCCAACATGGCGAGCGGTGATGCCTCCACCATGTCGCTTCAACTGCAGTCGGTAGCCGATTCACTCGCGGTGAATCCGTGTCCGGTGTGCGCTGGTGGCCGCGACACAAACCTCATCATTACCGCCCCGGTCCCCGTGGCCGCGGGTGGCGCCACGATCGTGCAGGGTCTGCTGGATCTCAATGACGAAGCCCTGCCGAAGGATCGCTACTCACTCCTCGCGCCACTGGATCCGAACACCCCGGATATGGCCGACTTCGTCACCCTCGACGTCGATCCCGGTGGCGGCTACAAGTACGTCATCGGGGCTCAGGACACCACGGCGGCATTCCCCCTGTCCGTCAGTGAGCTCTCCGCAGAGGGGCACAAGGAGGTACGCGTCGCATCGTTCCCCGCTGGCGGCACTGGGGTGACGGTGTACGACGACGACGGAGTTTTCGGGTTCGGGGCCGATGTGCCGACAACCCCACGTCTGGAGCGCTCCTTCACCGTCGGCGGCCGCACCTACATCGTCGTGACCTCGGCGGGCTCAACGGTGGCCGCTGGCAATGGCCGTGGAACCCAACTCGTGCGTTCGCAGGGCCGAGTGCTCTTCGGCGACGACAACAGTGTCGGCGGCAAGATCACGGTCACGGCGACGCTCGACCTCGGCTCGAAGGAGCGCACTTACCGCGCGAGCGGGGCGGCGTACCCGGCCGGTGGCAACCTGGTGCTGGTCTACAAGAACTGGAAGAAGTCCAGTCAGAAGCCGACGCTGTGGGTCGACAAGAACGGCGATGGGACCCTCGACAAGCAGTTGACGATGAAGAAGGTTCGCTAGCGAAGGGCAAACTTCCATGCCCGCCCACAATCAATGCCTGCGGGGATTGCGTGGAAGGCGTAGGGTCAAGCCATGACCGCGGTGCATGAGCAGCCGACCCCGCCGGCCGCCGACGAGGTCGGCGCGGCGGCGCCTCTGAGTCCTGCGACGCAGGAGCGCTCCCGTGCTCGCCGCATCCTGGCTCCGACGGCAACGGCCCTCGGTGTCGTGATTGCCACCGGCATCGTGGCCCGGGTTGATCCCAATGAGCCAGGGCACTACCCACTGTGCCCGACACTGGCGATCCTCGGTATCGACTGCCCAGCCTGCGGTGGATTGCGCGCTACGCATGCGCTCGCTAACGGAGACATCGTTCGCGCGATGGACCACAACCTCCTCTTCGTCCTCCTGGTGCCAGCGATCATCATCGGCTGGGCGGTGTGGTTCTGGCGATCGTGGACCGGCAAACGCGCGGAGGACTCGTCTCGCAAGCGCGCCTTCGCGAAGTACGGGCCGCTGGTATTGCTCCTGGGTCTCATCGCCTTCGGCGTTGTGCGCAACTTCGTGCCCTATCTCGGCTCGGGGGTCGGCTAGGGCAGGTCTTGAGCCCTATGGCACTCTGACGACGTGTCCGACAGGTCTGGGCGATGAGCGTTCTCGACGACATCATCGCTGGCGTTCGCGTCGATCTCGATGCGCGTATGGCCGCGATGCCCCTTGACCAACTCAAGGAATGTGCGGCTCGCAAGCCCGATCCCCAGGATGCTGAGGCGATCCTTCGCGAGCCGGGCGTTGGCGTCATCGCCGAAGTGAAGCGGGCGAGCCCGAGCCGAGGCCGGATGGCTGCCATCGAGGACCCGGCCGCTTTGGCGCGTGACTATGAGGCAGGGGGCGCACGCGTCATTTCCGTCTTGACCGAGGAGCGCCGCTTCGGTGGGTCGCTCGATGACCTGCGCAGCGTGCGGTGTGCGGTTGACATCCCCGTGCTGCGCAAGGACTTCATCGTCTCGAGCTACCAACTGTGGGAGGCGCGGGCCTTCGGTGCAGACCTCATCCTGCTCATCGTTGCCGCACTCGAACAGAACGCACTGGTAAGCCTGATCGAGCGCACGCGATCGCTCGGGATGACGCCGCTCGTCGAGGTTCACGACGCCGACGAGGTGGGTCGAGCCGTCGACGCAGGCGCCACCGTCATCGGGGTCAATGCCCGCGATCTGCGGACCCTTGAGGTCGACCGCGACACGTTCGCCCGTGTGGCGCCGCTCATCCCGGACACCTGCGTGCGTATTGCCGAGTCGGGTGTGCGCGACCCGCGCGATCTCATCACCTACGCCGAGGTCGGTGCCGACGCCGTACTCGTGGGAGAGAGCCTGGCCACCTCGGCTGATCCGCGCGCCGCTGTCCACGATTTGGTGACCGCGGGCTCGCATCCGGCACTGCGAGGCGTGCGTGAAGAGTGACCAGCAGGTCGGCCACTACGGCCCCTACGGCGGTCGCTTCGTTCCTGAGGCCCTCACTGCCGCACTTGACGAACTTGACGCGGCGTATCGCACGGCGATCGTCGACCCCTCCTTCACCACTGAACTCGAGCGACTTCAGCACACCTACACCGGCCGGCCGTCCCCGATCACGCAGGCCACGCGATTCGGTGAAGAGTTCTGCGGTGGTGCGCGCATCCTGCTCAAGCGCGAGGATCTCAATCACACCGGTTCGCACAAGATCAACAACGTCCTCGGTCAAGCACTCCTCACGGTCCGTATGGGCAAGAAGCGGGTCATCGCCGAGACGGGTGCGGGCCAGCATGGCGTCGCCACGGCCACGGCCGCGGCGCTCATGGGACTGGACTGCACGGTCTACATGGGCGAGGAAGACACTCGGCGCCAGGCGCTCAATGTCGTTCGCATGCGGCTGCTCGGTGCGACGGTGGTGCCGGTAACCGCTGGTGCGCGCACCCTCAAGGACGCGATCAACGAGGCCATGCGCGATTGGGTCACCACCGTTGACGAGACGCACTACATCCTCGGCACCGTGACCGGCCCGAGTCCCTTCCCGGAGATGGTGCGCCACTTCCAGTCGGTGATCGGACGGGAGACCCGGGAGCAGGTGCTCGAACTCACCGGCCGTCTGCCGGACGCGGTCGCCGCTTGCGTCGGCGGTGGATCTAACGCCATGGGCATCTTCAGTGGATTCATCGACGATGCGGACGTGGCTCTGTGGGGCTTCGAGGCCGGGGGAGACGGCGTGGAGACCGGCCGACATGCGGCCCGCTTCGCGGGAGGATCGCCGGGTGTCCTGCACGGCGCTCGCACCTATGTCATGCAGGACGAGTGGGGGCAGACGGTGCCGTCCCACTCGATCAGCGCGGGCCTGGACTACCCGGGTGTCGGACCCGAACATGCTTGGCTGCACGACACCGGCCGGGCTCACTACGCCCCCGTCGATGACGCGGAGGCGATGTCGGCGTTTGAGGCGCTGTGTCGGACCGAGGGCATCATCCCGGCGATCGAGAGCGCTCACGCGCTCGCCGGTGCCATGCGGTTGGGCCGTGAGCTCGGCCCGGAGGCCGTCATCGTCATCAACCTGTCCGGCCGTGGCGACAAGGACGTGGCAACCGCGGCTCGGTGGTTCGGCCTCGACGAAGTCGACGAGAGCGCGGAGGGTCGATGACGACCCCCGCGGAGGCATTCGCGCGAGCCAAGGCCGACGATCGGGCCGCTCTGATCGGTTACCTACCCGCAGGGTTCCCGAACATCCCCGACAGCGTTCGTTTCATGCGAGCGATGGTCGAGGAGGGAGTCGACATCGTCGAGGTCGGCCTGCCCTACTCGGACCCACTCATGGATGGCCCGGTGATCCAGGCCGCGGCCGACCAGGCTCTGCGGGCGGGCACGACCCCGCGCCACGTCATTGAGGTGGCGGGTGAAGTGGCGCAGAGCGGGGCTGCGGCCGTCGTCATGTCCTACTGGAACCCGATCGAGCGGTACGGCGTTGACGCCTTCGCCGCCGAACTCGCCGCCGCCGGAGGGTCGGGCGTGATCACGCCGGACCTCACTCCTGAAGAGTCCACCGCCTGGACCGAGGCGACCACCGAGCATGCGATCGCTCGAATTTTCCTCGTTGCCCCGTCGAGCACCGATGAGCGCATCGCCCGGGTCGCCGCCGAGTGCAGCGGCTTCGTGTACGCGGCATCGACGATGGGGGTCACCGGAGCGCGTTCGTCGGTGTCCGGGGCAGCGTCCACCCTGGTGTCACGTGTGCGGGCGGCGACCGACCTGCCCGTGGCTGTGGGTCTTGGAGTCTCGACCGGGGACCAGGCCGCCGAGATCGCGGAGTACGCCGACGGGGTGATCGTGGGGTCGGCGTTCATTCGCCTCATTCTCGAAGCGGGTTCGGTGGATGAGGCCGAGGGTCAGGTCCGTTCCCTCGCCCGGGAACTCGCCGACGGCGTACAGCGTCGCAGTCGATAACCCGGGGTGGCGCTGCGTTCGGACGCCGGGCCCCGTAGCGTAGGACGACGAACTGCCATTCGAAGGGGACAACGCACATGGCCAAGGATCGACCCTCCAAGAGCACGCGGGACAAGGCCGCGGCTGCTCGCGCCGAGCAGATGGCCGCCGAGCAGCGTCGTGAGCGCACCGTGCGGATCGTGGGTGCTATCGCCGTGGTGGCCGTCGTTGCGATCATCATCGGCCTCGCCGTCGTCGTCCCACGGCTGTCCGGGGATGACAGTAGTGGTGGAGACCTGCCTGGCCCGGACCCGTCGGCACCGGTGCCCACCGGGGTCTACGGCACCGACTCGGAGTACCCCTACGGAGTTCCCTACGGGACTGCGCCGGCGACTGCGCCGATATTGCAGCTGTGGGAGGACTTCCAGTGCCCGGCCTGTGGAGCCTTGGAGGCGGCTAACGGAACCGGCATCGAAAGCCTCGCCGAAGCCGGTGACATGCAACTCATCTGGCGGCCGACGGCATTCTTGGACAACAACCTCGGCAACACGTCCTCGGCTCAGGCGATCAACGCGTGGGGTTGTGCGATCGATGCCGGGAAGACGGTCGAGTACCACAACGAGGTCTTCGCCAACCAGCCCGAGACCGAGGGTGAGGGGTGGACGACCGAGCAGTTCGTCGCGATGGCCGAAGCCGTGGGGATCACCGGCGTGCCGCTGGAGCAGTTCAACGACTGCCTGACCTCGGGCCGTTACCTGCCCTGGGCGGCAAACAGCACACAGATCTTCTACGACTCCAACA
>JAYNIC010000017.1:11538-13491 GCA_038108715.1 Candidatus Nanopelagicales bacterium
ATCCAGGGCACGCCGTCCGGCATCCTCAACGGGACTCCCGTTGAAAGTGCCACGCTGGCCGTCCAGGCCGATCTTGAGCAGCTGCTGAAGGACGCAGCCGCGCAGTAATGGACGTCCTCGCCTACATCCCGAGCCCCAGCCAGGGGGTCTGGAACCTTGGACCTATCCCGCTGCGCGCCTATGCGCTGCTCATCATCCTGGGCATCGTCGTCGCGGTATGGGTGGGCAGCAAGCGCTACGTCGACCGGGGCGGTCGCGCGGGTGTCATCGGTGACATTGCGATCTGGGCCGTACCGTTCGGCATCATCGGCGGTCGCCTTTATCACGTCGTCACCGACTGGCAGTTGTACTTCGCCCCCGGAGGCTCGGGCTTCGTTGGTGCCCTGCGCATCTGGGATGGTGGGCTCGGTATCTGGGGGGCGGTCGCCCTCGGCGCTCTGGGCGCCTGGATCGGCGCGCGCCGGCTCGGTGTCGCGCTCCCTCCCATCGCCGATGCCATCGCACCTGGCATCGCCCTGGCGCAGGCGATCGGCCGCTGGGGCAACTACTTCAACCAGGAGCTCTTCGGCGCACCGACGACGTTGCCATGGGGTCTGGAGATCGACCCGCAGTTCCGACCCGACGGCTACGCCGAGTACGCGACGTTCCATCCCACGTTCCTGTACGAGTCACTGTGGCTTGTGGGGGTGGCGCTCGTCGTCATCTGGGCCGATCGCCGATTCCGGATGGGACACGGTCGCGCCTTCGCCCTGTACGTCCTGCTCTACACGATGGGACGTGTGTGGATCGAGTACCTGCGTATCGATACGGCGAACCACGTCCTCGGTCTTCGTCTGAACGTGTGGACATCGATCCTCGTAGGCCTCGGGGCGCTGATCTACCTGATCGTTTCGGCTCGCCTGCGCCCGGGCCGCGAAGAGGTCCTGCCCCCGCGCAAGTACGTTGAGCGCGAAGAGGCCGAGGCGGTGGCCGAGGCCGTGCGGGCCCCCAAGCCGGCGGCCAAGGTCACCGAGGTGGGGGTCGGTTCCGACGTCGCCGATGAGCAGGCTGAGCAGGCGGAGCCCGGGTCGGGGGACCCAGGACACGGTGAGCCAGGGGAGCCCAAGCCCTAGCCACGCCGAGTGTGCACTCGCGGCTACCTGGTATCTTTCCCGCACGGGCCAACGACGTCCCGTCCCTTCCGCTGGCATGTCAGCGGATCCGACGTGGAGGTGTGCCCGATGTCTGTTTCGCTCCCTCGCTTCTCGGCTCAGCCGGCGGCCCAGGGGCTCTACGACCCCGGCCAGGAGCACGACGCCTGCGGCGTGGCCTTCGTGGCCACCCTGAGCGGTATCCCGTCGCACGACATCGTCGAACAGGCGATGACGGCGCTGGAGAACCTCGACCACCGCGGCGCATCAGGTGCCGAACCGGACTCGGGCGATGGTGCGGGCATCTTGATCCAGATCCCGGACCGCTTCTTCCGCAAGGTCACCAGCCTCGAGCTTCCTCCGCAGGGCTTCTACGCCGTGGGGATGGCCTTCCTCCCGAACGATGACGCAGCAGAAGCCGCGACCATGGCGCAGATCGAAGCTATCGCTGCCCAGGAGGGGCTCGTCGTGCTCGGTTGGCGAACGGTGCCGACCGATCCGGCAGGTCTCGGCAAGACCGCGCGCGGCGTGATGCCGCGCTTCCGCCAACTCTTCGTCGCCGGAGTGGGCGCATCCGGGCTGGATCTGGAGCGACTCGCGTTCGTCCTGCGCAAGCGGGCCGAGCGCGAGACGGACGTGTACTTCCCTTCGCTGTCCTGCCGCACCCTGGTCTACAAGGGCATGCTCACCACCAGCCAACTGGGGGGCTTCTACCCCGACCTGGCGGACCCCGACGTCGAGTCCGCCCTCGGCCTGGTGCACTCGCGCTTCTCGACCAACACCTTCCCGTCGTGGCCGCTGGCCCATCCGTACCGCCTCATTG
>JAYNIC010000017.1:13501-19481 GCA_038108715.1 Candidatus Nanopelagicales bacterium
AGATCAACACGGTCAAGGGCAACCGCAACTGGATGCGGGCACGTGAGGCCCTCCTTGAGTCCAGCCTCATCCCCGGCGACCTCGAGCGGCTCTACCCCATCTGCACCCCGGGCGGCTCGGACTCCGCGAGTTTTGACGAGGTGCTGGAACTGCTCCACCTGGGCGGGCGCAGTCTGCCCCACGCCGTTCTCATGATGATTCCCGAGGCGTGGGAGAACGATCTGGAGATGGATCCCGAACGCCGCGCGTTCTACGAGTACCACTCGACCCTTATGGAGGCCTGGGACGGCCCGGCCAATGTCTCCTTCACCGACGGGACCGTCATCGGCGCCGTGCTCGACCGCAATGGTCTGCGCCCCGGACGCTTTTGGGTGACCGATGACGGCCTGGTCGTTCTGGCGTCGGAGGCCGGGGTTCTCGATCTCGATCCGGCGAGCATCGTCCGCAAGGGCCGACTCCAGCCGGGCCACATGTTCCTCGTGGACACGGCCGCGGGCTGCATCGTCGAAGACAACGAGATCAAGTCCGAACTCGCAGCCGCGGCGCCGTACGCCGACTGGCTGCACGGCGGCCTCGTGCACATCGACACGTTGCCTGAACGCGAGCACATCGTGCACACGGCGGCGTCGGTGGCGCGGCGCCAGCAGACGTTCGGGTACACGGAAGAAGAACTCCGCATCATCTTGACGCCGATGGCCGTCCACGGCACCGAACCGATTGGGTCGATGGGTACCGATACTCCAATCGCCACGTTGTCGAATCGGCCAAGGATGCTCTTCGACTACTTCACCCAGGCCTTCGCCCAGGTCACCAACCCGCCGCTCGACGCGATCCGCGAGGAGATCGTGACCTCATTGGGGACTATCACCGGACCGGAGTGCAATCTGCTCGACGCAACACCGGCACATGCCCGGCAGATCGTGCTGCCCTTCCCCATCATTGACAACGACGAACTCGCCAAATTGCTCCACATCAACTCCGATGGAGACCTCCCCGGGTTCGCGGCGGCCAAGGTCATGGGCCTGTACGACGTCGACGGGGGCGCTGCGGCCCTCGAGGCGCGCCTGGAGGAAATCTTCGCCGAGATGGACGCCATGATCGAGGCGGGGACCCGTTTCATCGTGCTGTCCGATCGTGATGCCACCACCGACCTCGCGCCTATCCCGTCGCTGCTGCTCTGTGCGGCGGTCCACCATCACCTCGTGCGGCAGAAGACGCGCACACAGGTGGGACTCATCGTCGAAGCGGGCGATGTGCGCGAGGTTCATCATGCCGCGCTGCTCATTGGCTACGGTGCTGCGGCGATCAACCCCTACCTCGCCATGGAGTCGGTCGAGGACCTTGTCTATCGCGGCATCATCACCGACGTTTCCGCCGAGAAGGCCGTGCGCAACCTCGTCAAGGCGCTCGGCAAGGGTGTTCTGAAGGTCATGTCCAAGATGGGCGTCTCGACGGTCGGCTCGTACCGTGGAGCGCAGATCTTCGAGGCTGTGGGCCTGTCGCATGAACTCGTCGAGCGCTACTTCACCGGGACCGTCAGCCGTCTGGGGGGCATCGGCCTCGACGTGATCCATGACGAGGTTCTGGCCCGCCACGACGTCGCTTATCCGCCATCGGGCGTTGCGCCTGCCCACCGCACCCTCGAGGTCGGTGGTGAATATCAGTGGCGACGTGAGGGTGAGCAGCATCTGTTCGACCCCGAGACGGTGTTCCGCCTGCAGCACGCGACGCGCGAGAAGCGCTACGACATCTTCCGGCAGTACACCGACCGCGTAGACGATCAGACCCGTGGGCTTATGACGCTGCGCGGACTGTTCAGCCTGCGCGAGGGTGTGCGCCCCGCCGTACCCATCGACGAGGTCGAGCCAGTAGGTGAGATCGTCAAGCGGTTCTCCACCGGTGCCATGTCCTACGGATCCATCTCCGCCGAGGCGCACGAGACTCTCGCCATCGCGATGAACCGAATCGGCGGTAAGTCCAACACCGGCGAGGGTGGGGAGGACCCGGAGCGCTTCGAGGTGATGTCGAACGGTGATTCCAAGCGCTCAGCCATCAAGCAGGTGGCATCGGGCCGATTCGGTGTCACCAGCGAATACCTTGTCAACAGCGATGACATCCAGATCAAGATGGCGCAGGGTGCGAAGCCCGGCGAGGGCGGCCAGTTGCCCGGTCACAAGGTGTATCCGTGGGTGGCCAAGACCCGGCATTCGACGCCGGGTGTTGGGCTCATCTCACCGCCGCCGCATCACGATATCTACTCGATCGAGGACCTGGCGCAGCTGATCCACGACCTGAAGAACGCCAATCCGCAGGCGCGCATTCACGTGAAGTTGGTGGCCGAGGCCGGCGTCGGGACGGTTGCCGCGGGTGTCGCTAAGGCGCACGCCGATGTCGTCCTCATCTCCGGCCACGACGGTGGCACCGGCGCCTCGCCGTTGACATCGCTCAAGCACGCGGGGACGCCGTGGGAACTCGGCCTTGCCGAAACACAGCAGACCCTCATGCTCAATGGATTGCGCGATCGCATCGTCGTCCAAACCGACGGTCAGTTGAAGACCGGTCGCGACGTGATCATGGCCGCACTGCTCGGTGCCGAGGAATACGGCTTCGCCACGGCGCCCCTGGTGGTCATGGGTTGCGTAATGATGCGCGTCTGCCACCTGGACACCTGTCCGGTCGGTGTTGCGACGCAGAATCCTCAGCTGCGTGCTCGCTTCACGGGCTCACCGGAGTTCGTGGTGAACTTCTTCGAGTTCATTGCCGAGCAGGTGCGCGAGTACCTCGCCATGCTCGGCTTCCGCTCCCTCGACGAGGCCATCGGTCATGCCGAACTCATCGATGCCAGCGTTGCCGTGAACCACTGGAAGGCCAGTGGGCTGGATCTCAGTCCGATTGTCCATGTGCCGGCAACCGATTCGCCGCGGCGTCGCACGACGGTCCAGGACCACGGACTTGACCGCGCACTCGATCGTGAGTTGATCGAGCTGTGCGAGCCAGCCCTTGCGTCCGGCGAACCGATCCGTGCACGTATTCCCGTGCGCAACGTCAATCGCACCGTGGGCACCATGCTCGGGTCCGAGGTGACACGGCGCCACGGCGGCGCGGGCCTTCCCGACGGAACGATCGACCTCACGCTCGTCGGATCGGCTGGACAGTCCTTCGGTGCATTCGTCCCCGCGGGCGTGACGCTGCGACTTGAGGGCGACGGCAACGACTACGTCGGCAAGGGACTGTCGGGCGGCCGTATCGTCGTGCGCCCCGATCGAGAGGCAACGTTCGTCGCGGAGGACAACATCATCGCCGGGAACGTGATCGGCTACGGTGCCACCGGCGGCGAGATCTTCATACGCGGCAAGGCCGGCGAACGTTTCGGTGTCCGCAACTCAGGGGCCGTACTCGTCGTCGAAGGCGTAGGCGATCACGGCTGCGAGTACATGACCGGGGGCCGCGTCGTCGTGCTGGGTCGGACCGGACGCAATTTCGCAGCTGGGATGAGCGGTGGTATCGCCTACATCCTGGACCTCGTGCCCGAGCGCGTGAACGGCGAGATGGTTGATCTGGAGTCGTTGACCGACGAGGATGTCGAGTTCGTGCGCGACGTCCTGCGCCGTCACGCCGAGGAAACCGAGTCACCCGTGGCGACAGCGCTGCTCGAGTCGTGGGACCCCACACGGTTCACCAAGGTGATGCCGCGTGACTACCGGCGTGTGCTCGAGGCAGAGCGACGCGCATTGGCAGAAGGCCTGGACCCGGCCGAGGCAGTGATGGAGGCAGCTCGTGGCTGATCCGCGTGGATTCTTGAAGGCCGGACGCGAACTACCGGAGCGTCGGCCCGTCGACGTACGCATCTCGGACTGGAAGGAGGTCTATCAGGAGTTCGCCAGCGAGCGACTGCAGACCCAGGCCGGTCGATGCATGGATTGTGGCATCCCCTTCTGTCACAACGGCTGCCCGCTGGGCAACCTCATCCCGGAGTGGAACGACCTGGTGTGGCGCGATGATTGGCGCCTGGCCTCGGAGCGCCTGCACGCGACCAACAATTTCCCGGAGTTCACCGGCCGACTCTGCCCTGCTCCGTGCGAGACCTCCTGTGTGCTCGGCATCAATGCCGATCCAGTGACGATCAAGCAGGTGGAGGTATCCATCATCGATCGCGCATGGGAGTCCGGGTGGGTCACGCCCCAGCCCCCGGAGCGATCCACGGGGAAGGCCATCGCCGTCGTGGGCTCCGGTCCGGCCGGCCTCGCCGCCGCGCAACAATTGGCGAGGGCCGGTCACACCGTCGCGGTGTTCGAGCGTGCAGATCGCATCGGTGGCCTGCTCCGCTACGGGATCCCCGAGTTCAAGATGGAGAAGGCGCATTTGGATCTGCGTCTGCGCCAGATGGCCCAGGAGGGCGTGAAGTTCCGCCCGGGCGTCGAGGTGGGCGTTGACATCACCGTGTCCGACCTGCGCAAGCGGTACGACGCGGTCGTGCTCGCCATCGGCGCAACGCGTTGGCGCGAACTACCGGTGCCCGGACGCGAGTTGAGCGGCGTACATCAGGCGATGGAGTACCTGCCCGGCGCTAACCGCGTCCAGGAGGGCGACCTCGAGGAGGCGCCGATCGACGCGACGGGCAAGCATGTCGTCATCATCGGCGGCGGCGATACCGGCGCCGACTGCCTCGGCACGGCGCTGCGGCAGGGTGCAGCATCGGTGACGCAACTTGAGATCATGCCGACACCTCCCGAAGCACGACCGACCGGTCAACCGTGGCCGACGTACCCGATGATCTTCCGCGTCTCCAGCGCGCACGAGGAGGGCGGTGACCGCGTGTTCGCTGTTTCGACCGAGTGCTTCTTGGGGGAGGGTGGCAAGGTCACCGCTCTGCGCCTTTCTGACGCCGAGATGGTCGACGGCGGGTTCGTGCCAGTTGAGGGAACGACGCGGGAGATTCCAGCGGACCTGGTGTTCCTCGCCATGGGCTTCACCGGCCCGGAGCCCGAGGGCCTTGTGGCGGACCTGGGCCTGCCCATCACCGAGCGTGGCTCGCTGGCCCGCGAGGATGACTACTCAACCGCCCTCGACGGAGTCTTCGTGGCCGGGGATGCCGGTCGCGGTCAGTCGCTCATCGTGTGGGCCATTGCTGAGGGGCGGGCGGCCGCGGCCTCGGTGGATCGGTACCTCACCGGCGACACGAATTTGCCCTCGCCTATCCGCGCCTCGGCTCGACCCCTTACCGTGTAACCGGTTTCGTAACTCTCCCGGACGGAAGGCGAGCATGCGTCGCGCGAAGATCGTGGCCACCCTGGGGCCGGCAACGGCCTCCTACGAAGCAATCTTGGAGTTGGTCGAGTCGGGCATGGACGTTGCCCGTTTGAACCTGAGCCACGGTAGCTACGAGGATCACGCCCGGACCTATGCATACATCCGCCAGGCCAGCGACGAGACGGGCCGGGGCGTGGGCATCCTCGTCGATCTGCAGGGACCCAAGATCAGGCTCGGCACCTTCGACAATGGACCGGTGCTCCTCGAGGCGGGGGCCGAGTTCACCATCACGACCGACGATGTTCCCGGTGATTCGCAGATCGCTTCGACGACGTACTCCGGTCTGCCCGGCGATGTGCGACCGGGCGACATGATCTTGATCGACGATGGCCGCGTGGCGCTCGAAGCCATCGCGGTAGAGGGTCCGCGTGTGCTGACCCGGGTTGTCGAGGGTGGCCGCATCTCGGACAACAAGGGCATCAACCTGCCCGGTGTTGCCGTGAGCGTCCCGGCGCTGTCCGAGAAGGACATCGATGACCTCCGCTGGGCTCTGCGCACCGGCGCCGACCTTATTGCGCTGTCATTCGTCCGCTCGGCCGATGACATCCTCGACGTGCACCGCATCATGGACGAGGAGGGCGTACGCCTGCCGGTGTTGGCGAAAGTGGAGAAGCCGCAGGCGATCGACAATCTTGACGGAATTATCGCCGCGTTCGACGGAATCATGGTG
>JAYNIC010000018.1:0-12288 GCA_038108715.1 Candidatus Nanopelagicales bacterium
GCTGGATACGGCCGAGGATCTCGCGCCCATGGTCGTTGACGTCCAGGCGACCGATCTGACGGAACTGGCTCGCGAGGTCGCGTCCTCCTTCTATCTCTTCCCGTGCCGAGGCTCGGATGCTGCCGTGGAGGGCGCGCGGGTCAGCTACCTCGATGAGCGTCCTTCACGTGAGGACTGGGCGCTTGTCGGCTGCGAGCGCTCCCGTCAGATACATGAGTGGTTCTACGGCGATATTCCGCCGGGTGTCGACATGTGCCCGCGGAGGGCGAGTGTTGCCGGCGACGGCGCCATCCTCGCCAAGTGCTGCTTGCTGGAGTCGACGATTGAGGTCGACGACGACCGGGTCGTGGTGCCCTGGGGGGCTTCGATGGCTCAGGTGCGCGAGGCGCTCAGCATCATCGCGCACGAACGGGAGCCCCAGTGGTCAGCCGTCTGACGGAGTCCGCGATGTACCGGCATGGCTGGACCACGCCGGAGGCCGAGGCGATCCTCTCCGAGCCCGCCCGAGTGGCCACCTGGTTGCACATCCTGGGCGTGCTCGCACACGAGCAGGCGGCCATGGGCTTCATTCCCCCCGAATCGGCTCGGGCCATCGCGGCATTGCACGTGGATGAACTGGACCTTGAGGCGGTGGCCGAGGGCACGCGGCAGACATCGCATTCCACCCTCGGTTTCATTCGGATTCTGCAGCAGGCGCTTCCCGAGGCAGCGCGCGAGCATGTGTACTTCGGAATCACCGTCCAGGACCTCACGGACACGTGGTTCGGCATGGTCATGCGCGATATCGGGGAACTGGTGCTGGCGGACCTGCGGGAGTGCGAGGCCTCGTGCATCACCCTGGCGCTTGACCACCGCGAAACCGTGATGCCGGGACGCACGCACGGGCAGACCGGATCCCCCATCACCTTCGGCTTCAAGGCCGCCACGTGGGCTGACGAGATCGAGCGGCAGCGCCGACGGGTCGAGGAGGGCATGCCCCGCTGGTCGGTGGGTCAACTTGCCGGGGCGACCGGGGCGATGGGCTTCTTCGACGGCCGCGGCCGCGAGCTTCGGGCGAGGGTGTGCACCGGACTCGGGCTGGGGGACCCGGGAGTGTCATGGACGTCGACCCGGGATCGCGTAGCCGAATTCGGCAGCACCATGGCGTCGGTGTGCGCGACCCTGGCACGCATCGGCAACGAGATCTACGAACTTCAGCGGACCGAGATTGGCGAACTGCGTGAGGCGCGTTCACCTGGCACCGTGGGCAGCATCACGATGCCGCACAAGCGCAACCCCGAGCGCAGCGAGCACCTCGACACCCTCGCTCGCGTGGCGCGGGCTGCCGCGGGCGTCCTGCTCGAGGCCCAGGTGGGCTCGCACGAGCGGGACGGCCGCGCATGGAAGTCCGAGTGGTTCGCCCTGCCGGAGGTCGCTCTCGTGTCGGCGACCGCCGCTCGCCAGGCCGCCGATCTGCTCGTCGGACTCGAGGTGGACCAGAAGGCTATGCAGGACCATGTGCGAGCGGACATCACCTGGGCCTCCCAGCAGATCCTCGTCGGCCTGTCAGCTCAACTGGGCAAGCATCGGGCCCAGGAACTCCTCCAGGTGGTGCTCGAGAGCCCGCCTGGGCACGAGGCGGTCATCGACAAGGTCGCGGCAGCGGCCGGGATCGACCCCGATGAGGTGCGGCAGTGGGCTATCGCTCCCGATGTGCGCGAGGCCATCGCGATGACGGACGACGTACTAGGTCGCCTGCGCCGGGGCCACTCGTGAAGGCGATGGAGGGCATCCCGCGCTGCTCGTTCGGGCACTTCCCTACTCCACTTCACTGCTTCGGGGATGATCGCACGCTGTGGGTCAAGCGTGATGACCTGGCGGGCTTCGCGTGGGCCGGCAACAAGACCAGACCACTTGAGTTCCTCATGGCCGAGGCCCGCGAGCAGGGTGCATCCTGTGATGTCGACGTCCAACTTCATCGCGGCCCTCGCCTTGGCCGCATGTCGCGAAGGTCTTCGCTGTCACCTTCTCGTACCCGGGCCGGTGGAGCCGACGACGAGCATCCGGATGGCCCGACTCGCGGGAGCCCGTGTGGAGGAGGTGTCCACACCGCGCGAGCACCTCGATGAGGCGATCGCGATCCGCGCGGCAGAACTATCAGCGGAGGGCACCGCCGCATATCCCATTCCGCGTGGTGGAGCGGCAGCGACGGGTGCCCTGGGATTCGCCGTTGCCGCGGCCGAACTTCAGCAGCAACTCATCTCCCAGGGGTCGTCGATCGCCGATCCTGTGACAGTCGTCATCCCCGTGGGTTCGGGGGCGAGCATCGCCGGGCTCTTGGCCGGGACGGCACTCGTTGAAGCGCCGTTTCGGATTGTCGGGGTTAGCGTCAGCCGCGCACCGGACGATGTCGAACCGGTGGTCACGCGGCTTGCCGGCATGGTGCTCAGCCGCCTAGGCGCGGATGCCTCCTCGCTTGAGTCGTGTGATGTGGGCGTACTCGACCGTCGACACCCACTCGAACGTGAGGACAGACGGCGCATGGCCACGGCACTGGCGTGCCAGGGCCTCCTTGTCGACGATCACTACGGGCTACCGGCTTGGCTGGTGGCCGAGGAGTTGGCCAGCGAGCAGGAGCCCGTCGTGGTGTGGCATACGGGCGGCATGGCCGGTGTGCCGCACATCCTGGCGGAGGTCCAGCGATGAGCGATCAACGTGACGCCTTGCCCGGAGCCGCGGAACTTCAGGCGGCTGGATATGCCTGGGAGATCGGTGACGCTCCGATACTGCACCGCTGGCTCACACTTGCCGATCTGGCGCATGCCCTGGAACTGGATCGCCTGGGCGCGCTCCCGGCGCAATCCCGACTCATCGAGGGACTGCTGCGCCTTTGGCAGACCGATGCTGTTGACATGGGCTACGACCCCGCACTTGGCGAGGTCTACACCTCGCGTGAGTATTGGTTGCGCGGTCTCATCGGGGATGATGCTGGCCATCTCCACCTCGGCCGCACCCGACGTGAAGCAGTGCGTACAGCCTTCCGCATGGCATGCCGCGTGGCGCTGGCCGACCTCATCGACAGTGTGATGGAGATCGTGTCGACCATGTGCCAAAGGTCGCGTGCATGGTCTGAGATTGTCGTGCCGGACTACACCTACCTCCAGCCGGCGCAGCCCACGACGTTCGGTCACTATCTCCTCGGCTTCGCGGAGCCACTCGTGCGGGACGCGCGCCGTCTGGTCGTGGACATGCGCGAAGTAGACGCGAGCCCAGCCGGTTCGGGCGCGGCCAATGGCTCGACCCTTGCGATGGATCGCGATCGGATGGCCCGGCAGCTCGGCTTCCTGCGACCCATCCGGCACCTGCGCGATGCCATGTGGCAGACGGATCCCTTCTTGCACGCGACAGGGGATGCGACGTCCGTCTTGCTCACCCTCGACCGTCTTGCCGAGGACCTCGAAATCTTCGCGAGCCGGGAGTTTGGCTTCGTCTCCCTCGGCGACGGACTTGTGCGACCGAGCGTTCTCATGCCGCAGAAACGCAATCCCTATGCCCTCTCGATCGTGCGAGGCACCGCGGCGCTGCTCGTGGGTCGCTCTGGCACCCAGATGGCACTGGCGAAATCCCCCTCGGCGCGCAGCGACGCCCTCATCTTCTCGTATGGGGAGGTACCCAGGGCGCTCGATTGGGCTACCCGAAGCACCCGCCTCATGGCTGCGGTGATCGCGACGCTTGCCGTGGACGCGGACCGCATGAGTCAGGCCCTCGCGGGTACGCACGTCGAGGCGACGGATGTCGCCCACTTGCTGTGCACCACCACGGGGATGGACTACGGCACTGCTCACGCCGTGGTCTCGCGTGCTCTGCAGGATGGCTCCCTCACGGCTTCCACGCTGCAGCATGCGGCACGTGAACTGTGTGGCCGGGAGATCGCCGTCGACGCCGCCCAGATCGAGGCGCTCACCGACCCGGAGTCCCTCCTCGAACTTCGAACGGGGCGGGGCGGCCCCGGAGACGTCGTTGACATGGCCAACGAATACGAGATCGAGCAGAGCGGCATCCTGGGATTAGTACAGGATTCGCGGACACGTTGGAGCAAGGCAGAGACCGACACCATCGATGAGGCTCGCCACGTGGTGGGCGCACGAGGAGGACAGACATGACCGCGCGCGCGCTTCCTGACAACGGCACCGTCGTCAATCTGGGGTTGCCGCTCTTTGCCGAGTCTGTGCAGGCGCAGGGAGCCCAGGCGCTCCAGGTGGACTGGAGCATCCCGGCAGAAGGAGATGCCGACGACATCGCGGTGCTCAAGGAACTCTACGGCTCGCGTTCGATCGGGATTGACGAGGCAAATGCGGAGGTGCTGCGTCGGCTCGATACCGGGACACCCATGCTCACCGGGGTCGTGCCGGCCCGCGACGTCGTGTCCGCCATGACGGAGGGTCGGCTGCTGCTCCATGCCGGTCCGCCGATTGACTACGCGCAGGTCTGCGACCCGCTACGTCGGTCTATGCGCGCGGCGTCGGTAGCGGAGGGCTGGGCGTCAACGGTGGACGAGGCCGAGCGGTTGCTCGTCGCGGGCTCCATCAGCATTGGCTCCGCCAACGACCACGGCGTCGTGGTGCCGATGGCCACCGCACTCGGACCATCCATGCCCCTATGGGTGGCTGACAACGCCGCGGGCGGCACCGTGGGCTACTCGCCTGTCAGCCAAGGCCCGGGAGATGTCGCCTGGTTCGGCCGCGACAGCCAAGGGGCCATCGATCGGCTCATTTTTCTCCGAGATGTGGCGCAACCGCGTTTCGCGGCGATACTCGACACAATCGGCCCGGTCGACATCATGGCACTGGCAACGCAGGGCGTGCAGATGGGTGACGACGTGCACATGCGCACGCAGGCCAGTACCAATCTGCTGATCCGCGACATGCTGCCGGGCCTTGCTGCTCTCGCGGGAGATGCTGGCACCGTTGAACTCGGCATCTACCTGTCCACGAATCATCTGTTCTTCCTCACGATCGCCATGGCGGGCGCCAAGTCGCTCACGCGCTCCGCGGAGACCGTTGCCGGATCCACGATCATCACGACGATGGCCCGCAACGGCACGACGTACGGGGCCAAACTCGCGGGGTCGGCAGAGTGGTTCATTGCAGACGCACCACCGGTCGCCGATGCCCTCTACTACTCCGGCTTCTCGGCAGCGGACGCTGCCCCTGACATCGGCGACAGCGCTGTATTGGAGTTGGTGGGCCTGGGAGGAGCCGCGGCGGCGGGCTCCCCGGCCGTTGCCGCCTTCCTCGGCGGTTCGATGGCGGACGCTGCGCGCGCGACGGATGAGATGCGTCAGATCTGTGCCGGAAG
The DNA here is from genome assembly GCA_038108715.1 of Candidatus Nanopelagicales bacterium. Taxonomy (GTDB): domain Bacteria; phylum Actinomycetota; class Actinomycetes; order S36-B12; family S36-B12; genus Mxb001. The sequence continues at coordinate 5,338 of JAYNIC010000018.1, forward strand.
CAGCTCCCGATTCAAGCTACCGATCCAGGAATATCGGGGGACTCCCCTCGGGGTAGACGTTCGCAAGGTCGTACGCACTCGGCTGCGACCCAAGGTGACCACTGGCATCCTGCACGCATCATCGGGTCACGGCCAGATCGGGGCGGGTGTGGCGACCGCGCCACTTCAGGTTTTCCGTGACGTGGCCACGCGCGTGGCCAGTCGGCTGTGAAAGTGACCATCGGTCGTGCGGCTCGTCAGGCCGTGACCGCCGGCCGGCCGGGAAGAGTCGTCGCCGTGTTCTCGCAGGCCATCTACGTGCGCTTCGCCGATGCCTCGGGGATCATCGCGATCGTCCCGGCCACCGTCCCGTCCGGTCCCCTCCACCTTCACGTGGAGTCGTTGCCCAAGGCCGCAGTGGGTGATCCGGTGATGGTGGGCAGTGGAGCCCTCGTGGTCGGCGGTCACCACATCGACATTCCCGAGGTCGTATGGATCCCCACGCCCGTCGATGGCCTGCCGGATCAACGGCAGAGCGCGGCCCTGGTGCTGCGCGACGTACTCGGCGAGCCTCGTCTGCTCGACCTCTCGGGGACCGGCTGGGATGTGTCCGCCCACCTCCATCAGCACGGGCTGCGCGCCACTGTTGCCCAGCTGGCGGGGCGTGGATCGGGGCTCACTCCAGCCGGCGATGACTGCGCTGCCGGGGTAGTCCTCGTCACGGCGCTTCTGTCCGAGGCGGGGTGGGCGACCTGGTCGACGTGGGCTCTTGCCGAGCTCGCATGCTCGCACGCTTCGCACGAGATCGCGGTCGCCCTCCTTTCGGCGGCAGCGCGCGGCGAAGGAATTGAGCCCCTGCACGAGTTGCTCGTCTCGTGCGCACTTGGCGATCGGGACGCGGCGATGCGGGACGTGCAGGTGCTCGACGGGATTGGTCACACCTCGGGGCGAGACATGGCCTACGGAATGTTGCTGGGACTTGAGTGCGCCGATGTCATCGCGGATGACTGGCGTGCGGACCGCGATCGATTGAGCAGCACTAGCCAGAGCGCCACGTAGACCGCGACGATGACGTAGCCCATCCATTCGAAATGATTGGCAAGCTCGGCGATGGGCGCAAGCAGGCCGACCCCAAATTCCGACGTCAGCAGTTCCGACAGGTAGACGGCACCCACAACAAGGGCGATCGAAGCCGTGAGCCCAGTGACCGCGATGTTGAAGTTCAGACGCACTCGCGCGGTGGCGCCCTCCGACGTGTAGAGGTGGGTCATCATCAATGAGTCGAGGGTGTCGAAGAGAGCCATGCCGGCGGCGAACAGTAGCGGGAGGGCGAGCAGCGCCCACCATGGGACGCCCTGACCACTTGCCGTGGCAGAAAGGCCGAGCAGGGCGACCTCGGATGCTGTTTCCATGCCCAGACCGAAGACGAAGCCCACCGGCACCATCTGCCACCCCGACTGGATGCGACCGCGAAATCGTGCACCGAACGCGCTGCTCATGACTCCGGCCGGGGCCACGGGCACGTCGGCGCCCGGATCCTTAGAACGTTCGCGCAGCAGCCGGCGCACCAATCGGGCGTTGAGGATGCCGATCGTCAGCAGAAAGGCGGCTGCGACAGTCATCGCGATGCGACCACCTATCTCCGCGAACGACGAATCGCCGATTCGGCTGGTCGCCACCGCAACGACGATGAAGAGCAGGAATACAACCAGGGAGTGCCCCGTAGCGAAGCCGAGTCCTAGCGAGACCGGCGCCTTGCCCCGGCCAACGAGCAGTCGGGTCGTGTCGTCGATCGCAGCAAGGTGATCGGCGTCGAATGCATGTCGCATGCCCAGCACGAAGCACAGGACGCCCGCACCGGCGAATGTCGCACCTGAGGACCCCGAAAGCAGGAAGGCCGCGAAGACTCCCCAGGCCACGATGTTGAGTCCCACGACTGCGCCGACAACGCGCACTACCTGGGGACGCTGCATCATCTTGCGAGACTAGATCGACCGAGGCGTCTTGTATAGTGAATGACCGTTTACCGTCGGGAACGCAGGCAGGAGGCAGGCCGTGGCCGATCGTGTGATCACCGCACAGTGGCAGGGCGACTTCCGTGTCGACGTCGAGGCGGGTCAGTTCCCCCTTCGGGTGGACGAGCCTGAGCGGGTCGGCGGGTCGGACACGGGACCCCAGCCCACGGACCTCCTCCTTGCGGCCGTCGCTTCGTGCATGGTGCTGTCGGTCGCGTACAGCGCGCGCAAACGGCACTTGGATGTGAACCGCATCGAGGTCACGGTCGGCGGTAACTACGAGGGCCTTCGCTTTCGCTCCATTGAGGTGGTGGTCGCCACTGATGCGGACCCCGAGGTCATTGACGTGCTCATGGCCTCCGCGCAGAGGGTCTGCTACGTCACCAACACCTTGCGCGAGGCACCCGAAATCACGGTGATTCACGAGGCCGTCTAGCGGCCGCGTCAGTTGCCTCGAAGGACGACCCAGACGAGTTCGGCCTTGGTGTCGCCGCTGTTCTCCCAGGTGTGAGGCAGGTCGCCCGACCAATGAAGGGAGTCCCCCTTGTTCAAGAGGAACTCCTGACCCCCGACAGTGAATCGCGCCGCCCCACTCAGGACATAGACCAGTTCTTCGCCTGGATGTCGGAGGTTCTTCTCTCCGCTGTGTGCTCCGGGCTTCATTGAGGCGATTGCCGCCGCCGCCTGGAATTGGCGGTAGGAACCGCTCACGCTGTCGAGGCGCAGGCCCCTGTGCGGGGTGTATACCTGCCGCCGCTGGGCAACAGGCGTGTGATGGACAGGCTCTGGATGCAACTCCTGCTCCTGTACGAAATAACTAACCGGGACACCCAACGCGTTGGCCAGTTTCAGCAGCGTCGTGATCGTGGGCACCATCCCGTTCCGCTCGATCTTGTGGATGGCTGCGGCCGAGACGTCGCTCTTGGTAGCGAGTTGCTGGAGCGACAATTTTTGAGCCTTCCGAAGGCCGGCGACCTTCGGCCCGATGTCGCTGACGATCTCCTCGAGGTCCGTCGATGGTGCGACAGACTCCGGCTCGCTGACCTTTCGCGAAGTAGAGGACCGCGACTTGCTACTTGGCATGGATGCTCCCTCGGCTGGCGGCTGGCGGCTGCCGGCTGGGGCTACATTAGGCGAATCGGTTGACAGAGGCCGAGGTCTTCAGGATAGTGAATGAGCACTAACCGATGGTGTACGCCGCTGCCCGCGGTGACACCCGATTCCGGAGGCGCAATGGCACAGCGGATCGTCGTGATCGGTGGCGGTGGCGGGGGCTTGGGAGCCGCCGGAGGCGCCAAGGCAGTCGACCCTGGAGCGGCGGTGACGGTGTTCACCGAGTATGAGGATGTCGCATATAGCCCGTGCGGGATTCCCTTCGTTCACGGCAAGGAGATCCCCAGTTTTGAGGCGCTGTTCCTTGCGGACAAGCAGGCATACGTCGATGCGGGAATCGACATTCACTACAACACGACTGTCGCCTCTATCGACACTGGCGCCAGGACCGTAGACGTCGTGGGAACAGGCACCGTCCCCTATGACTCCCTGGTGATCGCGACTGGATTCACGTACGCCGATCCCGGCGTCCCGGGCGCCGACCTCGACGGCCTGTACTACGTCAAGAACATCCGCTCGGCGATGGAGTGGGACAAGCGCTTGGACAGCGTGCAGAAGGCCGTCGTGCTGGAGGCCGGACCGCTGGGCATCGAGATGGCCACGGCGCTCGCGCATCGCGGTATCGAGACGCACATTGTCGACCCCAACCCGTGGGTGCTCGGCGAACTGTGCGACCCCGACATCGCCGAACTGGTGCAGGAGTCCTGGACCGAGATGGGCGTCCAGATGCACTGGAATACCAAGCTCAACGCCTTCCTCGGCGACGACAAGGGTTCGGTGCGTGGCGTCGACACGAGCGCCGGGGTCATTGACTGCGACCTCGTCGTGGTGGCCACCCACAAGGAGCCCAACAGCGCCCTTGCGGTGGCTGCGGGCATCAAGACCGGATCGACCGGTGGTCTGATCGTCGACAGCAGCATGCACACTTCGGCCCCGCAGGTCTGGGCTTGTGGCGACGTCTGCGAGTTGCCGCACCAACTCGGCGGATTGCCGTTACAGGGCCTGACGGGCAGCCACGCGTATGCGCAGGGCAAGGTGGCCGGAGCCAACGCCGCTGGTGGCAGCCGCGAGTACCAGCCTGTGTACGTCCCGTGGGGAATGGTCGCGGGCAAGTGGATGATCGGTGGGGTTGCCCTCGGCGAGACCGCTGCGACCGCGCTCGGGATGCCCTACGTCGTCGGCGCAGCGGATGGCATCTCACGTGCGCGCTACTACCCAGGCGTCAAGAAGGTGCGCGTGAAGCTCCTCGCTGAGCCGGGCAGCCTTCGACTCATCGGCGCCCAAATGGCCGGTGGTGAGGGCATCAAGGAACGTGCCGACTTCCTGGGAGTTGCCGTCAAGAAGGGACTCACCCTGCGGGACTTGGCCACGATGGAGAACGTCTACTCGCCGCCCATCGGCGCCCTCAATGAACCGATCGCCGTGGCCGCACAGAACGCTCTCGCCGCGGCGGCAAAGGCGAAGTGATGGCTCGTTTCACCACGTGGCTGCGCGTCAACTCCCAGCACTACCTGCTGCAGGATGCCCACGTGCGTATGGCGCGCAAGTATGGCTACCCGACTCCACCCGTGCACGGTTCCATTTTCTGGACAAAGATCTTTGTACCCGTGTACCGACTGATGCCGTGGGGTCTGCGGCGACCCATCATGACTGCCATTCCTGGCAGCCATCGCAAGCGTTGGCCCGTCCAGATGCTGCCGGAGGGTCCGGCCATCTAAGTAGTTCAGTTCACGAATGGAGGCACCATGCCGAAGACCGTCGACAGGACCCTGCCAGCTGATGGCGAGGTCATGTTCAATGTCGAGGAGAAGATCTTCCCCGATATCAAGGCGAAGCCTGGCCAGAAGGCTTTTGTATTCATCCACACCGTGCCCTACGAGGGTTCGGTTCTCCTCGTCAATCTGCTGACATCCACACGTCTGGTCCGCAAGGGCTTCGATGTGAGCATCGTTCTGTACGGACCTGGTGTCCTCGCGGCGGCTGGTACCCGCGGCTACCCGGGCGTGGGTCAGGCCGCGTTCCCTGGGCACCTGGCGATCAACGAGCAACTGAAGACTCTCCTCAAGGAGGGAGCGACCATTTACGCGTGCCGCTTCGCTATGGGTGCGCTGTACGGCTTCGGCGAGGACGACTTGATCCCCGGTGTGACGCCGTTCAACCCGCTCGACGTTCTCGACGCTGCGCTCACCGCGTGGAGCGAGGGCGCGTTCCAGATCAACACCTGGACCGTTTAGTCGATGGTCCCCGTATCTGACGGGAGCGAGCACTCTCTCGCTCCCGTCAGATCGCTTCGAATCCGCGATATGAGGAGGTTGCCGTGACCACCATTCAACCGGCGAGTGGAATCGCTGACATGGGCGGTGACGATGGCTGGGGAGCCGCACCCCGCCCTGACCCGCAGGAACCCCCCTTTAAGGAGGATTGGGAGAAGCGCGCCTTCGCGATGGCGCTGCTGTCCATGCGGCTTTCGGGCACCAACCTCGATGCCTTCCGGCATGCAATGAATCGACTCGATCGCGCCCACTACATTGACGATGGCTACTACGGGCGCTGGCTCTACGGGGCGGAGAACCTCCTCATGGACAGCAGCATCATCGCGCCGGGCACGGTCGAGGCGCGCGCGGTGAACATGTCCGGAGGACAAGCCGACGAGCCCGCGGCGCCCGAGGCGCACAAGCCCGACTACGCACCGACCGCGGCTGGCTCCATCCGCCAGATCGATGCCCCGCAGAAGTTCCATGTCGGCCAGCGTGTCCGCGCCAAAGTCCTCAAGGCGCCAGGCCACACTCGCTTGCAGAAGTACACCCAGGGGCACGTCGGCACCGTGGCTATCGTCGAGCCAGCACAGGTTCTGCCGGATACGCACGCACACTTCATCGACGAGAACGCCCAGTGGGTGTACACCGTCGCCTTCGATTCCCATGAACTTTTCGGCCCCGACGCCGAGACGTTCACCCTCAACACCGATATGTACGAGGACTACCTGGAGGACGCGTCATGAGCAGCGAGATGACGGTGAACGACCACATCCCCATTGCGCTCCGCACGGAGGCCCTGGAGCAGATCCTCGTCGAACGGGGTTTGGTCGATCCGGCCGTGATGGATGGATTCATCAAGACCTACGAGCAGGATGTAGGCCCCCTCAATTGCGCCAAAGTCGTTGCCAAGGCGTGGACGGATTCTGAATACAAGGCGCGCCTCCTCGATAACGGCACCGCCGCCGTAGGAGAACTGGGCTTTAAAGGTCCTCAGGGCGAGCACATCGTCGTCGTGGAGAACACCGACGACGTGCACAACGTAGTCGTGTGCACGTTGTGCTCTTGCTACCCGTGGCCGCTGCTGGGTCTTCCGCCGAGTTGGTATAAGGACCCGGCGTACCGATCGCGGGTCGTCAAGGAGCCGCGCACTGTGTTGTCGGAGATGGGCCTTGACGTGCCGGAGGGCACGCAGATCAAGGTCTGGGACTCCAGCAGCGAGGTGCGATTCTTCGTGCTGCCACGCCGCCCTGCGGGCACGGAGGGCATGTCCGAAGAGGATCTGATCCCGCTGGTCACCCGCGACGCCATGGTCGGCGTGGCCGAGGTGACCGAGTCATGACGGTCGAACTCGACCTCGACGGGATCGCTGCTCCCCCTCGATCTAATGGAGAACTCGTCTTTGCCGAACCGTGGCAGAGTCGCGCCTTTGGCATGGCCATGAGTCTGACGGAGGCGGGGGCCTTCACGTGGGACGAGTTCCGTGACCGACTCATTGGCCAGATCTCCTCATGGGAATCACACGCCACACCCGGCGAGTGCTACAGCTACTACGACTGCTGGGTGGCCGCCCTTGAGCAGGTCGTCGT
>JAYNIC010000018.1:12349-19452 GCA_038108715.1 Candidatus Nanopelagicales bacterium
GGGCTGGTGGCCAAGGGCGCCCTCTCCGATCGCGGGGTGGAGCTTGTGAGCCGCCCCGCGGGATACGACCACGGCCATGATCACGACCACGACCATGATCACGACCACGACCACTAGGCGGTCTGCCTGAGCACGTCGTCGTAGATGACCTCGTGCTGACGCGCGGATTCGGCCCACGTGTAGTGGGGCAGTACCTGCTCACCTCCGCTGATGAGGGTTGCGCGCAGCTCGTGGTCGGTCGTGGCTCGGTAGAGGGCGTCGGCGATCGCCCGAGGATTGCCGACTTCCGGTAGGAGCGCGCTGCGCTCGTTGGTGAGGAACTCGGCGAAGACCGGAATACTGCTGGCAACCACGGGCACCTGCGCGGCAAGTCCCTCGAGGGCGACGAGCCCGAACCCTTCCTTGGTGGAAGGCATGGCGAGCACATCGGCCGATCGGAACCACTGCCCGAGGACATCCTCGCTGACCGTGCCCACTTCGATGACATCGCGACCGAGATCCAGACCGAGCTCGGGCAGGCGAGCGAGGGCGGCGTAGCGGTAGGCGCGGTAGTCCTGGAAGTAGTGCCCGCCAAGTACGGCGAGTACGGGATCGACCCCGCGCTCGCGAACGTAGGGCAGCGCTTCGAAGAGGTCTCTGGTGCCCTTGCGCGGTTCGATACCTCCCACGGTGAGGTAGAGGGGCCGGTCCGTCGCGCCGACACTGGCCCGCAACGTTGCCCGCACATCAGGGGAGATCGGTCGCAGTCGCTCCGTGTCGACGCCGTTAGGCACAACGCGTGACTCACGACCAAAGTCATCTCGCATGATGTGCTGCCACAGACGACTCACGACGAGGATGTGATCGGGTTCGATCACGGCCTGCCGCTGGCAATCGATGAGTGCCTGGGTCGTGAAGTCGTCGATGTGATGGACGGTGCGCACGACGGGAGGACCGCCAGCTGCGTCCCGGACCCGCGTGGCCGCGCGAGCCGAGATGCAATCCTGGGCGTGGATGAGCGCGAATTCGCCGGCGGTGCTGGCCAGACCCTCAGCAAATGAATCGACGGAGCGGAAGACCTTGTCGTCGAGGCTTTCTGCGGATTCCACGGCGGGATAGAGCGTGAAGGGTACGCGCAGGGATCGGTAGAAGGTCCCGTCGGCGGGACCTAGGCCGAAGACATGCACGTCGTGCCCACGATCGGCCAGACTCTCGGCCAGTGCCAGCGTGTGCACGACGCCGCCACGAGGCTTTGTGGAGTACGTCAGGAGCGCGACCCGCTGCGTCACAGGGGAAGCCTGAAGATTCCTAGATCGCGCCCAGCGATGGCTGCGGACAGGAGGGCGGCTCGGGCATTTGTCTCGGTGACCATGCACCCGGCCTCAACGAGTGTGTCGACCTGGCGCTCGTATCCCTGCGGGTCACGAGTGGTGCCCAGGACATAGGCGACCACCTGGGTCCCCGACCCATGGAGCCGGGTGAGCACCGGGGCGAGCACCCCTGCGGGATCAGGGTGCGCGCCGTACCCAAGCACCACGTCGACCAGGACTACGGCCACGTCGGGGTCGCCGACGAGTTGCTCCAGCATGTCCAGGCGCAGCGATGGATCGATCATCGGGTGGGGACGACCCTGCGTGTACTCCTCCTCGCCGAGGTCGAGCAAGACAGAAGCGCCGGTCGGCGCAGGGAGGCCAAGCGACTTGTCCAGGGGAATGTTGGAGTAGACGGGCCGGGGGAAGGTGCGCCCCAGCAGAACCAGCGCTTCGTAGCACAGCGTCCCACCGGAGTAGAGGCCCTGGATGCTCGTGCGCCGTGCGTCGAGCCGGTCGATCACGTCGGAGGGCTGCGGTCCATGGATCGCGAAGAGATCAGGTGCTTGGCGCCCGAGGAGTTCGAGTGTGGCTACGACGCCGCCCTCGAGGGTATCGCTCACGACCGCTCCTGAGCGTGGACCGGTCTGTGCGATTCCCATGAACGCTGCTGCCATGGGAGTCGAATGCTCCCGATCCAAGATCGCGGCCGCGACCTGGGGAGCAGGCGGTTTGGAAACCATGAGGATGACGTCGGTCTGCGGGTCGTCTTCGAGAGCACCGGTGGCGAGCGCGGCCATGCGCCCGTTGATGTCGGCGTTGAGATCGCGACCGCCGAGGCCGATGACGTGCGAGACGCCGACTCCCCAGCGATCGAGGAGCGACATGGCCTCTTGCGCGCCGGTGCCGGCGGCGGCCGCGACGCCTACGCGACCAGGTCCGACCGCGTTGGCGAAGCCGAGGCCGACGCCGCCGAGATGTGCGGTCCCCGCGCCCGGCCCCATCACGAGGCGGCCCCGTGCCGCGGCATGCTCCTTGAGGGCGATCTCATCCTCGCGCGACACATTGTCGCTGAAGAGCAGGACGTCGAGACCGCGTGCGAGCGCCGCATGCGCCTCGAGCGCCGCATAGTCGCCGGGGACCGAGATCACCGCGACGGTGCTCTCAGGCTGCTGCTCGAGCGCCTCGTCAATGGAGCGTGGTGCGGGCTCTTGAGTCGAGTTCACAGTGGTGCGTGGCGCGAAGAGGACCTCGCGAGCCTGCGTGACGGCCTGCTCGATAGCGGGATCGTCGTTCGCCTCGACGGCGACGAAGAGATCGCTGGGCTTCGCCTGCTCGATCTCGGGCTGGTGGAAGCCGCGTGCGGTGAGGGTCTCGACATTGGCGAGCGTGGCCATAGCTGCCGCAGCCCAGGTGACGCCGGGTACCTCCTCCATCGCGCGCGTTCCCGACATCTGCAGGACGGAGTCGAGGTAGGTGTCGGGGAAGAGGATGAGGCGTCGGATACTCACGCGTTCCCCCGCCCGCGATTCAGGGCGGGCGCCATTGCGACGATTCGCGTGCCGACGGAGGCATCGGGTGCGAGGGCATCCGCGAGGTACTCCGCACTCGTGATCACCGCTGTCCCTCCTGAATGCTCGGCGAAGGCGATGGCCGCCTCGACCTTCGGGCCCATACTGCCGGGAGGGAACTGCCCCTCTGCCAGCAACCCACGCATTGATTCCGTGCTGGCCTCGGTGAGCACGCGGGCCGCCGGGGTGCCGAAGTCCACCATTACTGAGTCCACGCCGGTGACGAGGATGAGTGCATCGGCGTTCAGAGCGGCGGCGAGTACGGCGGCCGAGCGATCCTTGTCGATGACCGCCTCCACGCCGTGAATCCCCATATCTTCAGACACCGGGATCCCCCCGCCCCCGCAAGCGATCACAAGGATTCCCGCGTCGATCATCAACTTCAGCGCGTCCACTTCGAGGATGGCAAGTGGCTGGGGGGAGGCGACCACGCGACGCTGGCCGCGCGAGGAGTCGTCGACGACCTGCCAGCCGTGGCGTGCTGCGAGGCGAGCCCCCTCCTCGAGTGAGTAGAAGGGCCCGATGGGCTTGGTGGGATGGTCGAACGCCGGATCGTCGTTCCCGACAACCACGTGGGTGACCACGCTGGCAACGGGCGGCGACTGCGCGGGTGCCTCGTTGACGATGGCCAACTCAATGAGATGGCCGATGAGGCCTTGCGTCATGGCGTCGAGCGCATGCAGGGGCAGGGGGGGCACCTCGTCGGCCGAGCGCATGCTCTGGAGAGCGAGGTTGCCCACCTGCGGGCCGTTGCCGTGCGTGATGACGACACGCCAACCGCTGCCAATGAGGGCCCAAAGGGCCCGGGCCATGTCCCGGCAGTTGTCGGCCATCTCCGCGTATGTGCCGGCCTGGTTCTCTAGAGTGATGGCGTTGCCTCCGAGAGCCACCACGGCGAGGCCGGGTGTGGCCGCACGTGTTGCGGGATGGGTCACGCGCTGCCTCCCGGGTGGGTCCGCTCGGGGGACTTCCCCATCAGCGTACGTAATACGACACGATTCACCTACGATAGTAAACAGGATGCCGAGTTGTCGGCACTTCCACGAAGGGATCGGGCATGGGGCCAGTCAGGGGACTCCCGGACGGACTCCAACCCTGGGCGGACAAGTGGCGAGCCGCGGAGGACTCGATCTACCCCCTTGCCGTGACGGATGCCGAGGCCTACCAGGAGGCCGTGGTCCTGGTGGGGTTGCTCCGCCCATATTTTGAGGCTGAGGTCGCCGCTCCCTCCGATCTGCCGGATGTCGCCGGTCGAGCACAGGCAGTGCTCCGCTCGCTTGCGGCCCGCGAGGGCTTGTCGACTGCGGGGCTCGACGCCGAGGCCATCGTGGGCTGCGCGGCGGCGGCCCGTTTGCGCACACTGCTCGCGCAGGATGCATCGTCGACCGAGGAGGTTGAGATTGAGTCGGCGCGGGCTGCTGGCCTGCGGTGGGCGGTCATCAAGGAGCCAGATCTCAACCTCGCCGGGATGGGCGTGGCCCAGCAGTGGGTCGAGGTCCACGTCGATTCCCGCGCTCGCCTCGTGCGCGGCATCGCCATGCATCCCGAGACTGGGGAGGCGGTCTTCACGATCGAGGTTCTCGCCGCGGGGGAAGTCCGCGCATCTCTCCGGCTGGAACTAGACAGCCGCCAGGATTGGCTGGAGGAAGCCGAGGAGATGCGCCAGGCATTCGATCAACAAAGTGCCGGCCAATGAGGAAAACACCTCAGCGGCGCCCGCAGAGATCTAGACTGACGCCAGGCCGGAGCAGCACCGACAGCCTTGCTCAAGGTCAGCAGTGCGAAGGGAGCGAGCCACATGACCGCATTGCTCGATGACTACCCGATCCTTAGTGAGCCTCCGGAGGCGGATGGGCGGATCCTGGCCGGCGAACCGGCAGGGTGGGACCTCAGTGCTCTTATCATCGACATCCAGGCTCGTGGCATGCGCGTGGAGGTCGAGATGGAAAGGCGCTCTGGAGGCGCCGGTCCCACCGACTCGGGGATGCTGTGGATTGAGGGCTATCCCGTCACGGCGCCGACTGACAACGACGTGGCTGCGTCATCCCCCTATACGCTGCAAGGCGAGGACGAGGGATACGGCATCTATCGCGGTGACATTCGCCTGGCGTCCGCCCGCGCTGAGCGCCGTCCGAGGTTCTATGACCTGAAAACAGCTGATGGCATCTCCTACGAAGCTATCGCGCTGCTGCACCTGGACTCGTTCGCGAGCACGGTGGTGCAGACATGCACGTACTGGAACACGCCCGACCAGTGCACCTTCTGTGGCATCGGTGTCTCCCTCTCCTCTGGTCGCACGATCGTTAAGAAGACCCCGGAGATGCTCGCCGAGGTCTCCGTAGCGGCCGTCGAGCTCGATGGCGCGGTCGACGCCACCTTGACCACCGGGAGTTCAAAGGGGGTCGACCGGGGTGCGCGCTACGTCGCACGATGCGGTCAGGCGGTCAAGGAGGCGAGCGGCCTGCCGGTGCAGGTGCAGTTCGAGCCTCCGTCAAAACTCGACATCATCAACGAGGTCGGCGACATGGGCATCGACTCGGTCGGCATCCATATCGAGACCTTCGACCCCGATGTCCTGGCGCGAGTCGCTCCCGGCAAGGCCCGGATCGGCATGGACGCCTATTTCGCGGCGTGGGAGCGTGCCGTCGAGGTCTTCGGGTACGGGCAGGTTTCGACGTACGTCATCCTCGGCATGGGCGAGGACCCCGATGTCACGCTCGAGGGTGTTCGGCGCGCGATCGATATCGGCGTCTACCCCTTCGTGGTGCCTCTCAAGCCCGTGGCAGGCTCGCTCATGGCGGACTGGCCTTCGCCGCCGCGTACCTATACCGAGCCCATCTACCGCGGGGTCCAGGCCTATATGGCCCTGAAGGGAATGCACAGCGGGATCGCCAAGGCCGGGTGCGCGCGCTGTCAGGCGTGCAGCGGACTGAAGTCCCTCGAATCGTCCAGTACCGCGGTTCCTCTCACGCTGACCGTGCGTCCTTGACTCACGGCACCTCGCGCGATCCGCTGCTCCGAGCCGCTGCGGGCCCCGATGAGATCGCGGCCGCAGCCCGCATCCGCCACGAGGTCTTCGTCCGCGAGCAGGGCCTCTTCGAAGGCACCGACCGTGATAGTCGCGACGATGACGCCCAGACCCTGCATCTCGTCGCGCTCGTCGAGGGCGATGTCGTGGGCACCGTGCGGATATACCCCCTGGATCACGATGGCACATGGTTGGGTGACCGGCTCGCCGTAGCGGAGCCCTACCGCGTCTTCCACCTCGGAGTTGGACTCGTCCGCCTCGCCGTCGAGACTGCCGGACGGCTCGGCGGCACCGTGATGCACGCTCACATCCAACTTCCCAATGTCACGTACTTCAGACGTCTGGGGTGGCGGTTGTCGGGTCCGACGGAGGAGTACTGCGGTGCTATCCATCAACCCATGAGCATCGACCTAAGGGAGGCACCATGACCGAGACGAGACCGCCCTTGCCGCCGTTCGACCACGAATCGGCCGCGCAAAAGGTGCGCATGGCGGAGGATGCATGGAACAGTCGAGACCCTGATCGGGTCGTGCTCGTGTACACACCCGACACCCGATGGCGCAATCGCAGCGAGTTCCTCAATGGTCGCGAGGCCGTGCATGCCTTCCTCGTGCGCAAGTGGGATCGGGAACTCGATTACCGGCTGATCAAGGAACTCTGGGCCACCGGGGGCAGTCGAATCGCCGTTCGATTCGCCTATGAGTGGCACGACGATTCCGGCAATTGGTTCCGCAGTTATGGCAATGAGAACTGGCAATTCACCGAGCAGGGCCTGATGGAACGACGGTACGCCAGCATCAACGACCTCCCCATTGCGGAGTCGGATCGGCTCTTCCACTGGCCCCTAGGCCCGCGACCGGCCGATCACCCGTCCCTGTCAGACCTAGGCCTGTAGGCCTAGGTCTGACAGGGTCGGGGATCCGGTCCTCGAGTGCGGGGAAGTCCGCCCGCCACGTCGCTGGTGCAGCGGGGTCGACCTCGGCCCACAGCACCTCTTCTGCGTACCCCGCCTCGGCGATGACGTCGCCGACGGGATCGACGACGACCGAATGGCCGCCGAGCACGACGTCGGCGTGTGCGCCCACGCCATTGCAAGCCACGACGAAAGCGAGATTCTCTGCTGCACGTGCCCGGCATAGGACCCGCCACGCCTCGATGCGCAGCGTCGGCCAGCCAGCGCAGAGGAGGAAGGCCGTGGCTCCTCGGTCGACGAGG
>JAYNIC010000019.1:0-3134 GCA_038108715.1 Candidatus Nanopelagicales bacterium
TCGAACGTTTCTCCCGCCTAGCGGAACAACCGGAAAAAGGAAGAAGGCCCACCCCGCCGGAGCCGCCGTCCTTGGCCATCCCGCCGCATCTGTCGCCTGGCTGGTGCGCGCACTCGCGCGCCGGGGCGAAGGGCTGACGGCCGGCATGACTGTCTTGTCCGGCGCCTGCACTGCCGCCTTCGCCGTCAAGCCCGGCGACTGCGTAGTAGCGCGAGTGGCCCGCCTCGGCACTGTGGAGGTCACGTGCCGCTGATGCGGCCGGGCGGCGCGATGCATGGCATCGGAGCTCCGGATGAGTGAACTGGCGTGGTTCCGGGCGACTTCCGCCGAAGTAGCCCGGCGAGCACCCACACGCGTGGATGTGGTCGGCAATCCTGTCCTCATCACGGTGATCGACGATCAGGCGTACGCCGTTGCGGATGCCTGCCTACACCGTGGTTTGTCACTCGAGGGCGGGCGCTGCGTCGACGGGATCATCACGTGTCCAGAGCACTGGTGGCGCTACGACCTGCGCACCGGGGAGCACCTTGGGACACCCGGCGAATATCTACCGACCTATCCCGCTCGCATCGACGAGGACGGCTTCGTCCAGGTACAGCTCGCTGCGGTCACCCCGGCCCTCTCCCTGCGCGAGACGCTGCTGGCCCATGCACGGGCGGGAAGGACCGGCCAGGGCGCGCCGGCGGAGGGGCCTGCCTAGGCTGTCCTCATGTCTTTCCCCACCGAGACCTTTGCCGACGTCCTTGCCGCCAACGCGGAATTCGCGACAGATTTCCAGTGGGCCGGGCTGACGGGCCGGGCCGGGAAGGGTTTGGCTGTGGTGACGTGCATGGACTCCCGGATCGACCCTCTACGGGCACTCGGCATGTCCGCCGGCGACGTGAAGATCCTTCGCAATGCGGGCGCGCGTGTTACCGATGACGTCCTACGAACGCTCGTCCTTGCGGGATACCTCCTCGGCGTCGATCGCGTCCTGGTCATGCCGCACACTGAGTGTCGGATGGCGGGTACATCCGAGGCAGCCATCCACGAGGTCATCAGCGATGAATTCGGAATCGATACCCGAAGCCTGGAGTTCCATACCGTCGAGGACCAGCGCGCCGCGCTTGCCCGCGACGTCCAGCGAATTCGTAGCCACCCTCTCCTACCACCCGGAACTGTCGTCGGCGGCGCGATCTACTGCGTCACCACCGGGCTTCTTGAGCCTGAGGACATCTAGGCGTCCTGCGACTCGGCTGACGCCCGCAGGGTCAATTCGTCGATATCGCTAGGTAGGGCAGTCAGCAGATTGTTCAGCGCCTCGTCGGCCTCCTCGGCTGAGTCTGGGTCTGCGAACTTGGCGACTTCGACGATGGCGAGGGCATCTTGCGTGACGGTGTTAGCGGCAGAGTAGATCTCCTGGTCCTCCGACCACACCGTGCTGATGGCCGTCGGCAGCATGAGGCCGTAGATGAAGACGGTGCCCGAGACTAGGAGGGTCTGACTCCGCTTGGTGGCCTCGTCCCACGGAGGTCGAGGGCCGCGCCGCACCCATCGAACGATGATGGCCGTCGCCAGCGGCGGTACGAGAGCAAAACGATGCAAGCCCACAGCGGCAAGGTGTAGGCAAAGGCTTCAAGGCTCACTCTTGGACCCTATGAGCCCGCGCTCCCACCTTCCCTCAAAATGCCCAACTCCACCTGACTCGAATTTCAGGCGTCGATACGGTCTCGGTCTAGCACGTGGGCGCCCGAGACGATGAACTCCTTGCGCGGTGCCACATCGCTGCCCATGAGCAGGTCGAAGACGCACGCCGCTGATTCGGCGTCGCTGACGGTGATGCGCCGCAGTTGTCTAGTGCCGATGCCCATGGTGGTCTCCTTGAGCTGTCCGGCGTCCATCTCACCGAGTCCCTTGTACCGCTGCACCGGTTCCTTCCAGCGACGCCCTTTGCGCTCGAGGTCCTGGAGTGTCTTGTGCATCTCGGCGTCGGTGTAGGTGTACAGCACCTCCCCCGGCTTGCCCCCGGACCCGACCACCTCGATGCGATGCAGTGGCGGCATGGCGGCATAGACGCGCCCAACGGCCAACAGTGGCGTGAGGTAGCGGTGCATCAACGTGAGCAACAGGCAACGAATGTGCGCGCCGTCGACATCGGCATCCGACATCAAGATGACCTTGCCGTAGCGCGCCTGATCGAGTTCGAAAGTGCGTCCCGATCCGGCGCCGATAACCTGGATGATCGACGCGCACTCGGCGTTCTTGAGCATGTCCGACAGAGAGGCCTTCTGGACATTTAAGATCTTGCCGCGGATCGGCAGGAGCGCTTGGAATTCCGCATCGCGCGCCATCTTCGCGGTGCCCAGGGCACTATCACCCTCGACGATGAAGAGCTCTGTGCGGTCGAGGTCATCGCTGCGACAGTCGACGAGCTTGGCCGGCAGGGCCGAGGACTCCAGCGCCGTCTTGCGCCGCTGGGTGTCACGTTGAGTGCGTGCCGCAACGCGAGCACGCATCGCATTGGCCACCTTGTCGAGCAGCGCCTTCGCCGACGCCTTCTCCCCACGCGGTGGAGACGTAATCCAGGCAGCGAGCTCCTTGGTGACCACACCGGAAACGATGCGCGAGGCGGCCGGCGTGCCCAGGATCTCTTTGGTCTGACCTTCGAACTGCGGCTCGGGGACTCGGATGGCCACGACCCCGACGAGACCCTCCAGCGCGTCGTCCTTGGCGATCGCGTCATCACTGGCCTTGACCGCTCGCGCAGCCTTCGCCTGCTCATTCAGCACCTTGACCAAGGCCCGCTCAAAACCGGCCATGTGAGTCCCGCCTTTGGGCGTAGCAATCACGTTGACGAACGATCGGACATCGGTGTCGTACCCGTTCATCCACCGCAGAGCGATGTCGACACTGAGCTCTCGCTCAACCTCCTGTGAGGTCATGTGCCCCTGCTCATCGAGCACGGGAACGGTCTCGTGGAAGTGGCCCTTGCCCTGGAGTCGGATGATCCCGGTCACCGGATCCCCCGCCGACAGATGCTCGACGTACTCTGCGACGCCGCCTTTGTGGGTGAAGGATTCAACGTCCTCACCATCGCGCAGATCACGCAGGGTCACGGTCAACCCCGGGACGAGGAAGCTCGTCTGGATCAGGCG
>JAYNIC010000019.1:3144-9458 GCA_038108715.1 Candidatus Nanopelagicales bacterium
GGGCGGTGACGTCGTATTCCGCGTCCTTGGTGAAGACCTGCGGATCGGCCCACCAGCGCACCCGCGTGCCTGTCCGGGTGCGCGGGACGGTGCCGACCACACGTAGGCCGTGCTTGCGCTGGAACGGCGAGTCCGGTGATGCACCGTCGAACTCCCCCGCAACGCCGCGACGAAAACCTATGGCGTGCGTCTTTGCCCCGCGATCGACCTCGACATCAAGACGAGCGGACAGTGCATTGACGACGGATGCGCCCACACCGTGAAGTCCACCCGACACCGCGTAGCTGCCCCCACCGAACTTGCCTCCCGCGTGCAACTTGGTCATAACGACCTCGACGCCGGACAGCTTGGTCTTCGGTTCGATATCCACCGGGATTCCGCGGCCGTCATCCTTGACCTCGACCGAGCCATCGGGGTGCAGGACAACCTCGACCTTCTTGGCGTGGCCGGCCATCGCCTCATCGACCGCGTTGTCGACGATTTCCCACAGGCAGTGCATCAGTCCGCGACCGTCGTTGGAACCGATGTACATTCCGGGCCGCTTGCGCACCGCGTCGAGTCCCTCGAGGACAGCGAGATCGCGCGCGTTGTAGTCGCCAGGGGCGCCGGCCTTCTTCTTCACCGCCACCCCCGAAGGCTATTCCGAAGGACCGACGGCGTCCGGCCCGGGCGCCCGGCGAGTCGGGTCATTGTCGCCACCTTGGGACCCCCTGTGAATCACCTCACATCGGGCGTGTCGCCCCTCAAGCGGCTCGCCGTCAAGTTGCGCGGGAATACCCCGGGCATGTGAGAGTGTTACCGCACGCGCCACCGACGAAGGAGGTCCTAGATGTCCACCACCGTGACGGACGCCCCGACCCTCTCTCCCGCTGACCGTTGTGACGGTTGCGGTGCCCAGGCGTACGTACACGTGAAGCTCATCGGTGGCGGTGAACTGTTCTTTTGTGCTCACCATTGGGGACGGCACGCCGACAAGGTCAAGGAGCAGGCTGCTTCTGTTCGCGACGAGACCGGTCGTCTCGCTGACGCCGTCGCGACCCCCGAGGCCTGAGCGGCTCACCCCCCGGAGCCTGCGCGACGAACGTCGCATCACCTCGTCGGACGAAGGCGTCCGGCCAACCCAGCGGATGCTCCCGCTCCTGCCGTGAGATGGGCGTGAGACCGGCTCGCACCACCATCGAACCGACCTCGCTGTATCCGTAGAACGACACCACCGGCGCACCGATGTTGTTCCAGTAGCCCAAGACCGGCACACGTTCGGACGTCACGCTCGTCACCGTCCGTTTGAGCCAGAACAGGGCGTCGTTCGGGGCAACCAGGGCACCCATCGGCCCCTGCGGGGTAAACACCGGCTCAAGGACGACGACCAGACCCCCCGGACGCGCCAAGCGCGCTGCTTCGCGCAACCCGGCCTCGGCGTACGCGCGGCTGCTGGACCGGGTGCTTCCGACCAGATGGTGCAGGACCGCGGCCATGAGTACCACGTCAAACTGACCGCGCAGGGGTGCCATGTCCGCCTCGTCCACCAGTGACCCGAGGCGAACGTCGGCGTACGGCAGGCGCTCGCGCACACGATCGAGCGACGAATCGCTGGCGTCGAGGGCGGTGATGTCGGTGATCTTCAGCGCCCGGGATAGCCGGTCAAGATTTCCACCGGTTCCGCAGCCGACGTCGATCAGGCGCGCACCAGCCCTCACGTAGGGGCGAATGAGTCGGGCGACGCCCTTGATCCTGTTGCGGCCGTATTCGTGACAGTGCCGATCGAAGTAGTCGACGGTGGCCCCATCAGCAACGCGCACCTTGTCGGATTCGTCGCGCGTGCCCATCCGATGACCGTAGCCGTCTAGTCCAGGTAGTCGCGCAGGACCTGTGAGCGGCTCGGGTGACGCAACTTCGACATGGTCTTGGACTCAATCTGTCGGATGCGTTCGCGCGTGACGCCGTAGACCTTGCCGATCTCATCGAGTGTCTTGGGCTGACCATCCGTGAGACCAAAGCGCATACGCACGACTCCTGCCTCACGGTCGGACAGGGTGTCGAGCACGGACTCGAGCTGCTCCTGCAGGAGTGTGAACGACACGGCGTCACTCGGCACGATCGCCTCGGAATCCTCGATGAGATCACCGAATTCCGAGTCACCGTCCTCACCGAGGGGTGTGTGCAGCGAAATCGGCTCGCGGCCGTACTTCTGCACCTCGATGACCTTCTCCGGGGTCATATCGAGCTCTTGGGCCAATTCCTCCGGCGTAGGCTCACGACCGAGATCCTGCAGCATTTGGCGCTGAACGCGGGCGAGCTTGTTGATGACCTCGACCATGTGCACCGGAATACGAATGGTGCGGGCCTGGTCAGCCAT
The DNA here is from genome assembly GCA_038108715.1 of Candidatus Nanopelagicales bacterium. Classification (GTDB taxonomy): domain Bacteria; phylum Actinomycetota; class Actinomycetes; order S36-B12; family S36-B12; genus Mxb001. Next base: position 5,501 of record JAYNIC010000019.1, read on the forward strand.
CGCGCGCGTAATCGCCTGGCGGATCCACCATGTGGCGTAGGTCGAGAACTTGTAGCCCTTCGTGTAATCGAACTTCTCAACAGCGCGAATCAGACCGAGATTGCCCTCTTGGATCAGGTCCAAAAAGAGCATCCCTCGGCCGGTATAGCGCTTCGCTAGCGAGACCACGAGGCGCAGGTTGGCCTCGAGAAGGTGGTTCTTTGCCCGTCGACCGTCCTCGGCGATCCACTCAAGATCGCGACGGAGCTTCTCCGCGATTCGCGCCCCGCTGTTGAGCCGCTCCTCGGCGAATAGTCCTGCCTCGATGCGCTTGGCGAGCTCGACCTCTTGCTCGGCGTTGAGCAGGGGAACCTTGCCGATCTGCTTCAGGTAGTCCTTGACCGGATCAGCCGTGGCGCCGGCCTGGGTGACCTGCTGGACCGGCTCATCGGTGTCGTCGACGTCCGACAGAACGATCTCCTCGGACTCACCCGTCTTGCCCGAGCCACCCTTGGCCTCGTCCTCCAGGCTGGCCAGGTCCTCGGCGAGCTCGGCCTCGAGTTCGGCTTCAAGTCCGGCGGCGTCCTTCAGGTCCGGCTCTTCGTCGCCGTTGGCGGAGTCATCTGCCTCTGCGTCAGCGTCCTTGCCCGCAGTGGCGCCCTTGGTGTCCTTGGCGGCGACTTTGTTCGTCGCCTTCTTCCCGGTCGCCTTGGGCTCCTCCGCGGGCACCGCCGCGGCCTTCTTAGCCGGAGCGGTCTTCTTGGCGGGAGCGGTCTTCTTGGCGGGTGCCGCCTTCTTGGCCGGTGCCTTCTTGGCCGGTGCCGCTTTCTTGGCGGGTGCCGCCTTCTTCACGGGTGCGGCCTTCTTGGCCGGTGCCTTCTTGGCCGGTGCCTTCTTGGCCGGGGCCGCCTTCTTCGCAGGTGCCGCCTTCTTGGCCGGTGCCTTCTTGGCCGGGGCCGCCTTCTTCGCAGATGCCTTCTTGGCCGGTGCCTTCTTGGCCGGGGCCGCCTTCTTCGCAGGTGCCTTCTTGGCCGGGGCCGCCTTCTTTGCTGGTGCCGCCTTCGCGGCAGTCGCCTTCTTTGCGGTCTTCCCGGTGCTGGCCATTCAGGCGCCTCCCGACCTAGTCCCATGAAGAGGGCCCGTGTCAAGACCCATGAGGTCTCGGACGGGCGCGTTCCCGGAGCGGAAACATCGGAAGTGTCTCACGGTATTCCCCAGTGACCGCACCCGGCCCCGGGTCGGAGTGTCCCCCGCGAGGCAGCGTCAGTGGATCAAGATGGCGCGGCCTTCGCCGACGGGGACAACCATGGACGCCTCCTGGGTGACCGGGGCGTCCACCGCCAGTGGACCAAGCCCGACTACCCAATAGGTCCCCCGCCAGATCGTCGCTACCCGGACCAGGGGCGAGGCCGCACGTCGATACGTGTGGTCGGCGGTAGGAACCTCGCCACTGATACGCCGCCCGTCTCCGAAATCCCAGCGCCATTCCGGGTCTAGCCGCAGATGCACCGCAAGATCGACGATCGTCGTGTCAATCTCTCGAGGCCCGGCCTCCTGTCCAGCATCGACGTACACCGGCAACTGGACCAGGGCATCTCCCGCGGGGAGACGACCGGGGCGCAACGGGGGCACGAACTCGATCATGGATTCTGTGAGACTGCTCTCCACCCGCCAGCGGCTCACCGGACCACCCTCGCTATAGCAAGCCGCCCCCAAGTCGCGCTCGGCTGCGCCCGGACGGGTGAGGTAGACGCGCAGCCACTGGCCGTTCGGACCGCACAGTCGCGCCGGCCCACGACAGGATCCAGCCGTCGTCATCTCGCACTGGACCACGGCCCGCCACGAACAGCCCAGGCAGTCCGAGGCATCGACGCGTCCGTCGTGAAAGACCTGGGGCGGAAGGATGAGGCTCCCGTTCCCCACGAACGCATCGTGCTCATCGTCACCGATGATCCCCACATCGGCGCGCACCCCACCCACGGTCCACGGCGAGCCAGTGGAGTCTTGAGGCCCGAAAGTCAGGACGAGAACTGCCGAGATGAGAGCCGCTAGGGCAACGGGCAGATCGCGGCGCCACCGTGGGGCAAGTCGTTGGACATCACGCATGCAGCGACGCTAAGTGGGCGCGCAAGGTAAGACCATGTCCACGGGCGAACCACGCACCGACCATGCACGCTGGGCCCTGCAGCCGCGGCGCTAGGACGTCACCGGCACCTCGGCGAGGGCGTCGCGCACGATGCGGCCGACCTGATCCTTCTCCACGAGGAAACCGTCATGCCCGTACGGCGAGTGCACCACGCGCATCGGCCCGGCTCCCGGAACGGCCGCAACGAGATCCTCCTGGAGCCGCAACGGGAACAGGCGATCGGAGTCGATGCCGACCACCGTCAGTGGGGACTCGATCCGGCCGAGTGCCTCCACCGTGCTGCCCCGGCCATGCCCGAGGTCGAAAAGGCTCATCGCTCGCGTGAGGGCGACGTAGGTGTTGGCGTCGAATCGCCGCGCGAGTTTGTCGGCTTGGTGGTCCAGGTAAGACTCGACGGCGAATCGCCCGCCCTGCCAGGGATCCTCTTGGCCCTGAGGCGACCGTCCGAACCGCAGGTCCAATTCACCCTCGGTGCGGTAGGTCAGATGGGCGATGCGGCGGGCGACTCCCATGCCCGCATGCGGCCCATCGCCTGGTTCGGCGTCGTAGTAGTCGCCACCGCGGAATTTCGGATCGGCCTCGATGGCGGCGATCTGGGTGGCGTGGGTGCCAATCTCATCGGCCGTCACAGCAGCGGTGGTGCCCAGCACCAGCCCCGCGCGGACGCGATCGGGATGAGCGACCATCCACTCAAGGACCCGCATCCCACCCAGGGATGGACCGAGCATCATCGCCCACGATTCGACGCCGAGAGCGTCCATGGTGAGCCGCTCCACCTGCACCATGTCTGGCACCGTCACGATCGGAAAGCGGCTTCCCCAGGGTTGCCCGTCGGGCGCTTTGCTGGCCGGCCCAGTTGTGCCTTGGCAGCCGCCGAGGACGTTGGCACAGACCACGAACCACTCGTCGGTATCGATGGGGGCCCCGGGGCCGACCAGTCCGTCCCACCACCCCGTCGTGACGTGACCGGGGCCTGACGGCCCGACCACGTGCGAATCCCCTGTAAGCGCGTGGCAGACATAGACGGCGTTGCTCCCGTCTGTCCGCAACGTCCCCCACGTCTGGTAGGCGACGGTCACGTCGGGAACGACGGTTCCGGACTCCAGTGTGACGTCGCCGATCTGGAGGAACTGACGCTCACCGACGGGGTCCCCCGCCCGCCACGCACCGGTGGCAGGCGGGAGACCGTCGTAGGACAGGGCTCCGCCAGGACTCATGAGATCTCAGTCCTGCTTTGCTGCCCGGAATCCAGCGTCGAGGTCGGCGAGAATGTCGTCGATTCCTTCGATACCCACCGCGAGGCGGATCAGACCCGGGGTCACGCCAGCGGCGAGCTGCTCCTCGGCACTGAGCTGCGAGTGGGTCGTCGAGGCGGGATGGATCACCAGGCTGCGCACATCGCCGATGTTCGCCACGTGGCTGTGCAACTCCAGCGCCTCGACAAAACGCTGGCCCGCCTCGATACCGCCATCGATCTCGAAGGACAGCACCGCGCCGCTACCCCTCGGCGAGTACTTCTGAGCCAGCGCGTGCCAGGGGCTGCTTGGCAGACTCGCGTAGTTGACCTTGAGCACCTCATCACGGCCCTCGAGGAAATTGGCCACAGCCAGCGCGTTGTCGACATGGCGCTCGATGCGCAGGGACAAGGTCTCCAGCCCCTGGGCCAGCAACCACGCATTGAACGGGGCAGCGGCGGCTCCGAGGTCACGCAGCAACTGCACACGTGCCTTGAGGATGAAGGACACGTTGGCGCCGAAGGCCGAGCCCACACCGAGGTCACGGGCGTAGACGAGGCCGTGATAGCTGGGGTCGGGCTGGTTGTAGTTGGGGAAG
>JAYNIC010000019.1:9478-18181 GCA_038108715.1 Candidatus Nanopelagicales bacterium
CGCGTAGTCGAAGTTGCCCGAATCCACGATGACGCCCGCGATCGCGGTGCCATGCCCGCCGATGTACTTCGTCGCCGAGTGCACGACGATGTCGGCTCCCCACTCGATCGGACGGATGAGGTAGGGGGTTGCCACCGTGTTATCGATGATCAGCGGAACTCCCACCTCGTGGGCCACCGCTGCTACACCTTCAATGTCGAGGATGTCGTTCTTGGGGTTGGCGATCGACTCGCCGAAGAACGCCTTGGTGTTGGGGCGAACCGCAGCACGCCACGATTCAAGATCATCGGGGTTCTCGACAAAACTGACCTCGATGCCCAGCTTGGGCAGCGTGTAGTGGAACAGGTTGTAGGTCCCGCCGTACAGGCTGGGGCTGGACACGATGTGGTCCCCAGCCTCAGCGACGTTGAGGATCGCTAACGTCTCCGCGGCCTGGCCGCTGGCCACGAGGAGAGCGCCGACGCCGCCTTCGAGGGCCGCGATGCGGTCCTCGACCGCCGCCTGCGTCGGGTTCATGATGCGCGTGTAGATGTTGCCGAGTTCCTTCAACGCGAAGAGGTTCGCGGCGTGGGTCGTGTCGTTGAAGGTGTACGACGTCGTCTGATAGATCGGCAGTGCCCGCGCGTTGGTGGCGCTGTCGGGGGCCTGGCCGGCGTGAATCTGTCGAGTCTCGAAGGACCATCCGTTGCTCATGATCTGTGTGCTCCTGTTGTGTTGACGAGGAACGCGTCTTCCGGGGGCTCGTGGGGGTCAGGCGTGCGGCGCCGGTGTGGGCGTGCGCGCGACCTCCGAGAGTCCCGGGGTCCTGCCCTGTGCAAGACCCGCGCTTGCCTGCGGTTGCAGGCCTGGTCTTCACCCGGGGCACCCCACCGCGGTCGGAGGGTTGCCGGCCAGCGAGCCGGGGCTTGACGCTGGCGCTCTTGACCTGACGCAGAAGATACACGCTAGGAGCCGGGAACCTCAACCGGGGCGTCTGCACTGGTCCCGGGTGAGGGTGAGCATGCCCTCGCGCCAACTCGCCGGGGTGATGGCGGAGCGCAAGCAGCCATCAAGCAACTGGGCGAGGGTGTAGTCCGGATCATCCGCCAGTGCCCGATCGAGGGCGATCGCCGCGCGGGTCCCGTCACCGCCCTGCCAACGCAGCAGGCCCAGTAGCGTCGCCACGGGAGCCACGTGTCCGGGCGCGGTGCGACGGACGGTGGGAACGAGTCGCTCGGCGGCGGGCGCCCAGGTGACTCGTGGACGTTGCAGGATCTCCCAGATCACCGTGTCGCGAACTCGCAGGTCCGTGAGCGCGGTGAGGAGCAGGGTCTCGTCGCCTGAGTCATCCCCATCGCACAGACGGGCGAGAATGTCGGCAACGGCCAGGTCGCGATGCGTCTCATCGAGCGTGGAATCGGTACCGGCAAGCCAGCCGGGAACGCTGGGCGTGAGTTCGCGTTCGAGATCACCACGCGTCAGCGTCCACGCCGACGGCCGATCCGGATCATGGGGCCACGACTGGCGCTGCCAGATGTCCGGGCGTGGCAAATCTGCGCTGTCCATCAGCGACATCCACGCAAAGTCTTCCTCGCCTCTCCGAGCCACGACCACGTCGCGCACGGGCAACCCGGCATCCTTCATCGCCTCGACCGCGACGACACTCGCCTGCCAGTGCGGGTCCGCCGCGGGATCGAAGATCAGGACATCACCAGCAGCCGCGCCCGAGGCGGCGATGACGCGGCCAAGGTATTCGCGCCAGCCTGCGGGTGACTCGGCGATGTCGGCGAGATCGCATCGCGCCGAGACGCAGTGCTCCCCCTTGTCAGAGACCAGCACAAGCACGAGGGACGCTCCCGGCCAATAGCCGAGCCCCTGGGCCGTGGTCACGATGAGGTCGGCCGGGGGCGCCCCCGGTGGCATCGCATAGGTCGTCATGAACCGACCGTCGGGGCCTGCACCCGGGGGCGCCCAGAGCGTCACCCATTACTGTGGACACGCAGGCGCGAACGTCCCTGTGGACGACCGCCCACGTCTCCGCCTCATCCGAAAGCCGGAAAGTCACCTCACGGGACCTAACGTCGGACGCTTCGCTGCGACACCGTCTCCGCTGCTGCGGCCCTGTGCCCGTCGAATGAGCCAGGGGCCGAAGTGATCCTTGGCCCAGCGGGCATGACCGACGGCACGCAGGGGCAGCCGCGGGATCGGCGCTGGCGGCCGAGGGGTGCGCCAGCGATCATCCCCCAAGCCGAGCGCCTCCACAGCAGCCGACGAGGCCAGGGCATGTCCGGCCGGTGAGAGGTGCAGTCGATCGTCATCCCAGAACACGTCGTCGTCGAACACCGCCCGCCCCCAGAAGTTGACGACCATGCAGCCGTAGTGCTCGGCGATGGCATGGGCGGCGGCGTTGGACCGTGCGATGCGATCTCGGACGCTCGCCATCACAGAAGAACGCCGGGACGGGTCACCGAACGCAAACAGCAGCACATCCGCGCCGCTCCCCCGCAAGGCGCGTACGCCGTTCTCGAGCGCGGTCATGCTGGCGTCGAGGTCGTAGGAACGCCGAAGAGAGACCAGGTCCGGGGCCAAGGTGAGGGCTGCCGGAACCTGTTCGTCCATCACCTGCTTCATGAGCCGGCCCCGAACGGCGAGATTGGCGTAGGTGAAATCGGGGTTGTCCACGGCCAGCACCTCCGCCGTGCGATCCGCCCAACCACGGTGCCGACCGTCCGGACCGACATCGTCCATCAGGCCCTCGGTGAAACTGTCTCCGATCGCCACGAAGCGCGACCACGTCACGACATCGCCCCCGTCCGAAACCGACCAGGCACGCGTTGGTGCTCGGGCCTACGACTCACTGCCCGCGGGCTCCTCCGGCACACCCGACAGAGCGCGGTTTGCGCGACGGAACCACAGGACCAGGGCGAGAACGCCGATGACGATCTGCGGCAGGTAGGAGGCCATGCGCCAGACGACGTCGGCCGCCTGAGCGACCGACCCGGACACGCCCATGCTCTGCAGGAGCGCGATCATCAAGGCGTCCGTGGTCCCCAGACCTCCGGGGGTGATGGGCACCATGAGCATGATTTGACACGTGGCGAAGGCCCCGAACGCCGCGAGCGGCGAGGTGCCGTCGGTGTCCCAGCCTTCGACGCCCCGCAGGGCGGCGTACATGATGGCGAACTGGGTAAGGATGACGCCGAGTTGCGCCAGCGTCAGGAAGAGCCAACGCTTGCGCAGGACGTCGTACATGTCACCCCGGAACTTCGTGATCGGGGCGACCAGGTCCAGGTCGTGCAGCTTCTTGATCCGACCACGCAGGGGATTGATGAGTTTGTTGCCGAAGCGGCCGATGGCCACGGCGAGCTTCTCCGAACGCATGATGAGGACGAATCCGACGATGATGACGAGGAGAATGCCCAGGCCCAGCGGCGCGACCCAGTTGTAATCGCTATTGCCGCCTTCGATGGACAACGCCGCAACCCCGAGGATCGGTAGGCCTAGGCTCACAAAGATGCTCCAGAGCCCAACGGCGGTGATCGCCGCGGTCGCGGATGAACCGGAGACGCGATAGGTCGCCAACATGGCGTACTGCACGGCTAGGCCGAAAGCACCACCTGCGGGTACGCCGTTGGAGATGGCGAAGGCCGCTTGATTGACCTGCTGCGACGGCCAGTACTTCAGCCCCGGAGTTGCCGCCATGAAGGGGACGCCGTAGATCACGAGGTAGAGGATCACGGTCACGACAAGGATGACGATCGCCAGCGGTGTCATGTCCGCGAGGTTTTCGAAGGCTTCCTTGTATCCGGATCCGGTGACCTGCGGAATCACCTTCCAGAAGATCAGCACGATGATGACCAGGCCGATCACGCCCAGGATGATCGACTTCTTCTTGTCGATCTGTCCCGTGGGCGGTGCCGCGGCCGTCGCTTCGCTTGGCTTCTCGTCGCTCACCTGACTACCTCCTGCCCGGACCCTAGCCGCTCAAGGTCCGGGGGCCTACTACGTCAGCGCCGATTTCACTCCAACCGGGGGTGCCTCACCCCGCCGTTATGCCGCTTGGCAGGATGACGACATGCGCCTGGACCATGTCTCGTATGCCTGCCACTCCGGCGAACTCGCGGAGGTCGTCCAGCGCATTGGATCGGACCTCGGGTCCCCCTTCATCGATGGCGGTATCCATCCGTCCTTTGGCACTCGCAACTTCACCCTCCCCCTGGCCGGCGGCTGCTACGTCGAGGTCGTCGCGGCACTCGATCACCCGGCAGCGGACAAGGCGCCCTTCGGCCGCGCGGTACGCCGACGGGCGGATGAGGGCGGCGGCTGGCTGAGTTGGGTCGTTGCCGTGGACGACATCTCACCGGTCGAGCAACGCCTTGGTCGCACGGCTGCGGCAGGGCATCGGATCCGCCCCGACGGGAGCGAATTGCGGTGGAAGCAGATCGGCATCCTGGATGTCATGGATCACCCCGACCTCCCGTTCTTCGTCGAGTGGGAGAGCACCGACCTCCACCCTGGCAACCCCCGGGGCGACGTCGAACTCACCGGCATTGAGTTGAACGGCGACGAGGAGCGGCTCAGCGCAGTCCTCGTCGGCGACGGGGACGTCGTCCGGCACGTCACCTGGGTGGAGGATGACGAGCCCGGGGTGGTCGCCTGCCTGTTCAACACGCCTCGCGGAATCGTCCGAATCGACTAGCCGCCTGCACTAGCGTTCGGGGCATGTCGACCGACACAAGCCCGCCCGGCGCGAGCAGTTCACCAACCGAGCATGACGGCCCCGTGGCCGAGCGCGGCCCGGTCCAGGTCCCCGACACCTTGAAGGTGTGGGCCGGGATGACCTGGCGCATCCTGGTCATCCTGGCCGGATTCGCCGTCCTCTTTGCCATCCTTGGCCGGATCTCTATCGTGCTCATCGCACTCTTCCTCGCCGCCTTCTTCACGGCGCTCGCGAGCCCGATCATGAACTTCCTGCGCAAACGCGCGAAGTTCCCCAAGCCCATCGCGATGGTCGTATCGATCATCCTCATTGCGGTAGCCGTCGTCGTCGTGCTGTTCGTCGTGATCCGCTCGATCGTGAGCGAGGCGCCGCAGCTCAGCCAGTCCGTCACGCAATCTGTCAATCAACTGCAGGACTGGACGAAGGGTCCGCCACTCAACCTCAGCGACGATGATTTCAACAACTACGTCACCGAGATCAGCAACTGGGCCAAGAACTTTGCACTAGATATTGGGTCATCGGCCCTCGGCTCCGTTGGCGACATCGTGCTCGGTGGATCGGTCTTCATCTTCGGCGTCATCTTCTTCATGATGAGTCCGCGGCAGATCTGGGAGTGGCTCGTCAACTGGGCGCCCACGCGTTCCCGGCCCTACGTGAACACCTCGGGCATCCTCGCCTGGGAGTCACTGTCGGGATACACCCGAGGCGTGGTCATCGTGGCCATCTGCGACTCCATCCTCGTCTACATCGGACTCCTGATACTCCAAGTGCCGATGGCGCCCGCGCTAGCCGCCATCGTCTTCTTTGGCGCCATCAACCCCGTGAACGCTCCGCCCCTCGCCACGTTCTTCGCCGCCATCGTTGCGTTGGCCGAGCGAGGTCCGATCATCGCCTTGCTGGTGGTGGCGCTCACGGTCGTCGTCGGATCGTTCGATGGCGATGTGCTCCAGCCGCTCGTCATGGGCCATGCCGTCAGTCTTAGTCCGCTGGCCATCATCATTTTGATTGCCATCGGTTCGATCCTGCTCGGCATCATCGGTGCCCTCGTCGCCGTGCCCATCGGGGCCGCGATCTATCGAGTGCTGAAATACCTCACCGACCGTGATCCGGAGCATCCCTTGCCTGGGCGGGACCCGCCGGTGGATCCGGACGCGCCCGCAGATGCGCACGCCGGTGACCAGGCGGCTGCTACCAGCGGGGCAGCGACTTCCCAGGATTGAGGATCCCCCGAGGGTCGAACACGTCCTTGAGTTGGCGCTGGAGTTGACGCGACGGCTCGTCGAGTTCCTCGGCGAGCGAATCGCGCTTCAACAGGCCGATGCCGTGCTCACCGGTCACCGTGCCACCGAGCCGCAATGCGACGTCGAGAATGTCGTTGAACGCCGCGAGAGCACGCTGAGCCGCCTCAGCATCACCGCGGGGAGTGACGATCGTCGGATGGAGATTGCCATCGCCGGCGTGACCGAAGGTGCCGATGAGGACGTCATGACGGGCGGCGATGTCCTCGATGGCCGCGACCGCTTCGGCGAGGTTGCTCCGCGGCACCGCGACATCGTCGAGCAACCAGTCCCCCTTGGCCTCCAGAGCCGGGATCGCCATCCGACGTGCGCCCAGCAGCATTTCCGCCTGGTCGGGGTCCTCGGACCGGTAACCCTCCATCGCGCCGGCGGCCAGACACGCTTCGAGAATCGACTCGGCCTCGTGGTCGGCGCCGGATCCGGGGACGTCGGACTGGGCCAGCAGCAGAGCGCCCGCTTCGACAGGCAGGCCGGACGGTCGCCATTCCTCGACTGCCTGCATGGTGGTGCGGTCGAGCAACTCCAGCAGGCTCGGCGTGGACGTCGACATGATCTTCTCCACCGCCCGACCTGCGGACGCCACATCGGCGAAGAGGGCGACGACGGTCGCGGCCGTTGGTGGAAGAGGCCGCAGCCGTAGTCGCGCCATGGTCACGATGCCGAGAGTGCCCTCGCTTCCCACCATCAGCCCCGCAAGGTCATAACCCGCCACACCCTTGACCGTGCGACGACCGACTCGCGTGATGCGGCCATCGGGCAGGACCACCTCGAGTCCGAGTACGGCGTCGCGCGTGACGCCGTACTTCACGCAGCACAGACCACCGGCGTTCGTGTTGACGTTGCCGCCGATGCTGCAGAAGTCCTTGCTCGCCGGGTCGGGCGCGTACCAGAGCCCGTGACCGGCGACATGCTCGCGCAACTCGGTGTTAAAGATTCCCGGCTCGGTCTCGACGTAGCCGTTGGCCACGTCAACATTGCGGACCTGTCGCATGCGCTCCAGGCACAGCACCAGCGACCCGTCGATGGCGTTGGAGCCGCCGGTGAGACCTGAACCGGCACCGCGCGGCACCACCGGCACGCGATGCTCGTACGCCGCCGCCATGAGGGCGGAGACCTGCTCGGTCGTACGCGGGAACACGACGGCGAAGGGTTGGCCAGCGGAAGTACCGCTGGACCGGTCGAAGCGGTAGGACTCGATGATGTCGGTATCCGTGAGGACGTCGCCGCCGTCGAGGACGGACCCGGCCACCGCCAGGACGGAATCCTCCGGGGTCATGCGCAGCCGTTGACCTTGGCCGCGATGGTGTCGACCGCCAGGCTTGTCGAGGTGTTGGGGTAGCCCATGGGTCGATGATTCACCATGACGGCAAAGCTCACCCAGCGACCCTGACCGTCCTTGGTGAGGCCGGCGAGGGTGTTGACCCCGGTGAGGCTGCCGGTCTTGGCGAAGACCTCATCGAGGGCACATGCGGCCGCACCGTTGAAGCGATAGGTGAGCGTGCCGGTTCGGCCGGCGACGGGTAGCCAGTCCAGGATCGGGGCCAGTTGAGGGTGGTCGCCATTGACCACGCGATCGAGGACCTGCGTGAGCGCCTCCGCAGTCAACTTATCTTTGCCGCTCAGTCCGCTGCCGTCGATCAACTTCAGTTGGTAAGTGCGCAGACCGAGAGACTGCAGGACCTCGCGAGCGGCCGCCTGGCCTCCCGACCACGTGGCTGGATAGCCCTGCGCAAGCGCCACATGCCGGAAGAGATTTTCGGCAACATTGTTTTCGCTGACGCGCAGCATCCACTCGATGGCGGTCGACAGCTTGCCCCCGCGAAGGCGCGCAATCTGCCTGGCGGACTTATCCGCAAGTGCGCGACCGGCGTCGCGCACCGTGATCCCCTTGCTGCGCAGGGCCGAGGCGAACGTCGATCGGACGGCCGCGGTGGTGTCGCTTGAGTAGTCCCCCGCAAAGCCGAGGGCGCGAACAGCAGATGCGTACGTGGGCGAATCCCCAGGTTCCCAACCTGGGGCGTCACTGGGCGATGGGAAAAGGTAGTCGTCAACGGCGAGCGACACCGAGGTCGTGCCCCGCTTCCTCAACACCTTGGCCGTCTTGCCCGCGAGTTTGTTGATGTCCCCACGCGAGAGCAGCGGATCCCCGCCGCCGACCAGGATGATCTCGCTTGCCGAGTCGCCCTGAACCACGCTGGTGGGGAACCGTGTCTGAACGCCGAGCGCCGTCAGGGACGTGGCCGCCGTCACCACCTTCATCGTGGAGGCCGGAATCTGCTTCTCGTCACCGTCGTACTCGTAGAGCAGCTGCCCGTCGACTGAGACGGCGACAGTCACGTCTCGACCCAACGCACCGGCGGTCACGGCCTGATCAAGGCGGGTCCCAAGACCGCTGCCGGGTGCAGCGTTCGCCGGCACGGCGACGGTCCCGATCAGCATGAGGACAAGACCGACGCCCGCAGCCAGGCGCATCGTTCGGCCTGATGAGTGACCCTTCACCACGCCGACCACGGTAGCCCGAACAGTCCTCGTGACGCGTGATCACAGCCCGGGTCGGCCCAGAATCAATCGGGAATCGCCTCCGCCGGGCGGCACCCGAGCAGTCGCTGTCGTAAGGTAAAGGCTCCAAGGAGGGCACATGTCAAACATCACCACTCGCTTGAGCGCCGCCGCTGCTGCTGCTGCTGTTGTCTTGTCCGGACTTAT
>JAYNIC010000020.1:0-8369 GCA_038108715.1 Candidatus Nanopelagicales bacterium
GAAGTAGCCGAGCACCGCAGTCTTGTCCTCGCTGCCCTTGGTTAAGACATCGATGAGGGCAGCCTCGGAGCCAGTGTTGATGACCTTGTAGTTCAGGTCGTAGGCCTCGATGATCTTCTCGCCGATCGTGGTGTATCCGGGCGGGCCCTCGTACCAGGCACCCTTGTCGCCGCTCTCCGGCGTGACGAAGAGTTCGGCGTAGTCGTTGAGCTTGGTGCCGTCGGTGATGTCCGGGTATTCGTCGCACATCCACTGCGGGACGAACATGCCAATGAGGCCAATGTTGCCGTTGTAGCCGACCTCGACGATGGCGCCGCGGTCAACCCACTCCTGCCAGCGACCGCCGCCCCAGTCCTCGATGACGACGTCGACCGAACCGGCCTCCATCGCGTCGTAGGTGACACTGGCTTCTTCAAGCTGGGTCTGCGTGATATCGCAACCCAACTTCTCGCGCGCAACATCGCTGAGCACCTGCGCGGAAGCGGTGTAACCCACCCAGGCGTGCATGGCAACGCCCCAGGATCCACAGTCGGCCGGCGCAGCCTCTGATGAAGATTCCGAGGAACTCTCCGACGCTGATGAACTTGAACTCTCCGACGCCGAAGACGACGACGAGCCCGCATCCGAATTGACGCCGCCGCCGCAGGCCGCGAGAGCCAGTCCGGCAGTAGCGAGCGCGACCATCAGGCCAGCACCCTTACCTACTCGTTTCATTGATCCTCCCCAGAGGCCACGTTCGATGAGGGACCTCACTAGTTGTTGGAATCGTAGGGAACTTCGTGGGCCGTTGTCCCGGCGTCGTGGTAACAGATGGGTATCGACCGCTCCCTGAGTTCCCACCATGCGGGACTCAATGCACACCACGACGAGCCTTCTGCGGTCGGCCTTGCGCGATGCGATCCAAGATCACGCCGAGCAGGACGATAGCGATGCCGGCGGCGAGCCCCTTGCCGGCCAACTCGGGCTTGGACTGACCGACGATGACGAGATAGCCGAGCCCACCAGCGCCGACGAATCCACCGATCACGACGACGGCCAGAACGAAGATGAGGCCTTGGTTGACGCCGAGCAGGATGGATCGACGCGAGATCGGCAATTGCACCTTGGTGATGACCTGCAGGTTCGTCGAGCCTGAGGCGACCGCCGCCTCCACCGTCTCCTTGGGCACCTTGCGCACGCCATCGGCAACGACGCGAATGACGAACGGTGAGGCGTACACAACACCGAGCACGATCGCCGCGAATCGAGTCGGGCCGAAGAGTGCGAGCACCGGCACGAGATAGACAAACGCTGGCATCGTCTGCCCCGCATCGAGGAACGGCTTGAGGAACAGCTCCATGCGCCTGCTGCGTCCAGCCCAGACGCCGAGAACGATGCCGATGAGGACGACGAATCCGGTAGCGATGAGGATCATCGTGAGGGTCAGCATGGTGTCGTTCCACAGGCCAGTGCCCATGACGAGCGCGAGCAGAATGAACACCAGGATGCCCACCGTGCGTCCGGCCAGGATGAAGGCCAGCGCCGTAATGGCGATGAGAGTCAGCCACCAGGGTGAGTTGGCGAGGACGTTTTGGAGCGGGTTAAGGACGAACAACGTGAATTGTTCACTTCCGGTGACTGTCAGGAAGCCGAAGGTGTCGGTAATCCACTCCGACAGCGCATTGGCTGCCTCCGCCACCGGCTCACGGAAGTCGAGGCTCTCTGGGAAGACTGCGAACCACAGCACGAACCGAGACAGGTAGATGGCGACGACGGTGAAGACCGCGAAGATCGCCAGCCCGATGCGACGACGAACCTTGACCGCATCCGCCGCGGCGTAGCCGGACTTGTCTCGGTTGACGGCTGCCGCGGTGGATCGGTCCAGCATGATCGCGAGGAAGACGACCGCCAGACCGGCCACAACACCGTCACCCACGTTGCGGATCGTCAGCGCCTCGATCACCGGCCTGCCGAGTCCGGGAGCGCCGATCAAGGCGGCGATCACCACGAAGGACAGAGCGGCCAGCGTGGTCTGGTTGATCGCGAGGATGATCGTGCTCTTGGCCATGGGCAACTGGACCTTGGTGAGCAGTTGCCAGCGGGTGGAGCCAGCCGACTGCGCCGCCTCAATAGGTCCCTCACGCAAAGACTTGATGGCGTGCGCCGTAATACGGATGCAGATGGGGATCGAGTAGATCATCGTGGCGATCGTCGCCGAAGCGATGCCGATGAGGAACACCAGCGCGAGCGGCGCGAGATAGACCAGGGTCGGCAGCACCTGCGCCAAGTCGAGCCAGGGTCGCAGAACGGCCATGACCCGATCGCTCAACCCGGCCCACACCCCGAGAGGTAAGGCGACCGCCAGGGAGAGGACAACGGCGCCGATCGTCATGGCCAGCGTCTCCATGGTGAGGAGCCACATGCCGAGCATCCCGCACAGCAGGAGCATGAACATGCTGAAGAGCGCCATCCGCAATGTCGAGGTCGCGTAGACGATGAGGCCGATCACCGCCATCGCACCGAACCAGCCGAGCATGGGGATCAGATCACCCTTGGCCGGGATGGCGATGACGCCCATGAAGATCTCGATGAATCCGGAGATGAAGGCTCGGATCGGATTGAAGAAGTAGACGAAGATCGGGTTGTCGGCGCGATTACCGCGGATGGCTGACGCGACCTCACGTAGGAAAGCCGTGAAGGGCGAGTCGGAGGCCGTCGAGAGTTCCTGCGTCTGCACGCCCTTGAGCGCGGTAGCGGTGGCCATCCACACCACGAGGACGATGAGGGCTTGGACCCAACGTCGATGCAAGGCTTCGGCAATTTTCACCATCGGTCGCCCCTCAGATCAATCGCCGAATTCCGGCGAGCGCTCGCCCGCGATGAGAGCAAGGACGTCATCGCTCGACACATAGCCCACCATCGTGCCCTTCTTCACGACGCGGACCGGCGGGACCGATGAAATGATGGTCGGTGTGGCTTCCTTGATGATCGTTGCCGCCTCAAGGGTCGGCCCATCATCAGCTTCTCCCTCTCGCAGGGGTCGCGCAATCACCTCCAACGTAAGGACGTGGCTCTTGGGGATATCGCGCAGGAAGTCGGCAACGTAGTCGTCGGCTGGGTGGAGCACCAGATCCATTGCGGTGCCCATCTGAACGATCGCGCCATCTCGCATGATCGCAATGCGATCACCGAGTTTCATCGCCTCAGCGAGATCGTGAGTGATGAACACCATGGTCTTGCCGAGTTCTTGGTGCAGGCGTTTTACCTCCGCCTGCATGTCGCGTCGAATCAGGGGGTCCAGTGCACTGAACGGCTCATCGAGGAACATCACATCGGGGTCCACCGCGAGAGCTCGAGCAAGGCCAACACGCTGCTGCATGCCGCCGGACAGCTGCTCGGGATACGACGATCCGTACCCCGCCAGTCCGACGAGTTGGATGACCTCCTCGGCGCGGGCATAGCGGACATCCTTCTTGACGCCCTGGATCTCCAGTGGGTACGCGATGTTGTCGATGACCTTGCGGTGCGGTAGCAGCCCGAAGTGCTGGAAGACCATCGAGAACTCGGTGCGGCGTAGGTGGCGCAACTGCTTCTCATTGGCAGCGAGGATGTCGTCACCCTCGATGAGCACCTCGCCCGAGGTGGATTCGATGAGCCGAGTCAGGCAGCGTACGAGGGTCGACTTGCCCGAGCCCGACAGACCCATCACGACGAAGACCTCACCATTGTCTACATCGAAGGTGACGTCCCGGACAGCGGCGGTACAGCCAGTTTCGGCGAGGAGTTCATCCCGGCCGAGATTGGCAAGCGGTGTGCCCACCACCTTGTCCGCTTGCGGCCCGAAGACCTTCCACAGATTGCGCACGGAGATGGCGGGGCCAGCCCCAGCCGTGGAATCACTCACCAGGTCCTCCTTCAAACCACCCGCTGGGAGCAGCATCTAGACGTCGGTAAACGTGTTTGGTTTCGAGATACTCGTGGAAGCCCGTGGGTCCTAGTTCACGGCCGACGCCGGACTGCTTGAAGCCACCCCATTCCGCCTGCGGAAGATAGGGGTGGAAGTCGTTGATCCAGATCGTGCCATGCCGCAACGCACCGGCAACACGCTCGGCCTTGCCCGCATCATTGGTCCAGAGGGCACCGGCAAGGCCATAGATCGTGTCGTTGCCCAGAGCGATCGCCTCGTCCTCGGTCCTGAACGTCTCCACGGTGAGCACTGGCCCGAATGACTCGTCTTGGACGCAGGTCATCTCGGTACGGCATTCATCAAGCACGGTGGGACGGTAGTAGTACCCGTCGGCAAGCGCGGGGAATTCGATCGAATTGGGACGTTGCCCACCGCACCGAAGAACCGCGCCCTCGGCGAGTGCGGACGCCACGTAGGCCTCGATCTTCGCCAGGTGCTGCGCTGAGATGAGCGGACCGGTCTCCGCGGCCTCGTCGAAGGGGCCGCCCAGTCGGATGCGCTGTGCTCGCCGCACGATCTCATCGACGACGACGTCGTGCACCGACTCCTCCACGAGGAGTCGAGCTCCCGCCGAACACACCTGACCGCTATGGAGGAACACGGCCGTGAGCGCGTTGTCGATGGCCGCATCAAGATCGGCGTCGGCGAAGACGATGTTGGGATTCTTGCCACCGAGTTCGAGTGCGACCTTCTTCACCGTAGCGGCTGCATCGGCCATGATGCGGCGGCCGGTGATGAGCCCTCCCGTGAACGACACCATGTCGACATCCGGGTGAGTCGCCAACGGTGCACCCGCGGCGGCGCCCGCCCCGAGGACGAGGTTCGCGACCCCGGGAGGAAGCCCGGCCTCAGCCAGCAGTTTGACCAGATGGATGGTCGTGCTCGGGGTGAGTTCGCTGGGCTTGAGCACGAAGGTCGTGCCCGCAGCAAGAGCCGGCGCCACCTTCCAGGCTGCCTGGAGCAGTGGGTAGTTCCAGGGAGTAATCAGGCCACAGACGCCGACCGGCGAGTACTCAACTCGAGATCGCACCCCGGGGTCCGCCACATCCACGACGCGGCCGCCCACGGCATCGCCGCAGGCCAAGCCGGCGAAATAGCGGAAACAACCCGCGACGTCGGCCACGTCGTAGCGGGACTCGACGATGCGCTTGCCGGTATCCAAAGACTCCAGACGCGCGATCTCCTCGGTGTCCCGTTCCAGCAGATCAGCCACACGCGCTAGGAGCCGGCCACGCTCGGCGAGGGGAACCGATGACCAACGGCCGTCATCGAACGCCCGTCGCGCGGCCTCGATCGCGCGCACCGTGTCCACGCTCGTGGCTTCATCGACCACGCGGACCAGTTCACGGTCGGCCGGGCAACGAATCTCGCGCGTCCCCCCTTCAGCAGCGCTCACCCACTCCCCATCGATGAGTAATTCAGGCATGGGCGTCGGCGCTCTCTCGACGATGCCGGTAGAACGGCACGTGCTCAGACGGCAGCGGCGTATTGCCCTTGATCAGGTCGGCCGCCTTCTCCGCCATCATCATGACGGGGGCGTAGATGTTGCCGTTCGTGACATAAGGCATGACGGAGGCGTCCACCACGCGTAGGCCCGACGTCCCGTGCACGCGCATGGTGAGTGGGTCGACGACGGCCATGTCGTCGACGCCCATCTTGGCGGTGCATGAGGGGTGATACGCCGTCTCCCCATCGCGGCGTACCCAGTCGAGGATCTCCTCGTCGGAGCTTACCTGCGGCCCTGGCGAGATCTCCCCGCCGCTGTACGGCGCGAAGGCGGGCTGTTCAAGGATCTCCCGCGTCTTGTGGATGGCCTCCACCCACTCGCGGCGGTCCTGTTCGGTCGACAGGTAGTTGAAGGTGAAGGCCGGCTCGGCGAACGGGTCCGTACTGGTGATCCGCAACGAGCCACGTGCATCGGAATACATCGGTCCGACATGCACCTGGTAGCCGTGTCCTTCTGCGATCGAGGTGCCGTCGTATCGCACGGCGATAGGTAGGAAGTGGTACATGAGATTCGGGTATTCGACGTCCTCGTTGCTGCGAATGAAGCCGCCTGCCTCAAAGTGGTTCGACGCGCCAGGACCGGATCGCAGGAACAGCCACTGGGCACCGATGAAGGGTCGGCGCCAGAACTGCAGATTGGGATTGAGCGACACCGGCTGAGTGCAGGAATGCTGGACGTACACCTCGAGGTGGTCCTGCAGATTCTCGCCCACCCCGGGGAGGTTGTGGATCGGGTCCACTCCAACCGCGCGGATGTCGTCGGCCGGTCCGATGCCGGACAGCTGCAAAAGCATGGGCGAATTGAACGCGCCGCCCCACAGGATGACTTCGGAGCCACGCACCGCGATCGGGCGCTTGCCGCGGAGGGAGACCTCGACGCCGCGAGCCGTCGGCGTGCCGCCGGAGGTGTCCATGACGATGCGCGTGACGTGCGCTCGTGTCTTGACGGTGAGGTTCGGCCGCGACATAGCCGGGTGCAGGTAGGCCTTGGCTGCGGAATAGCGACGGCCGTCGTGCAACGTCCCGTCGAAGGCGGCGAACCCCTCCTGCTTGTAGCCGTTGACATCGGCGGTGAGCTCGTGGCCGGCTTCCTGGACGGCTGCGAAGAACGCGGAGAAGAGTGGATTCTCAACCTTGCCGCGCTCGAGGATTAGCGGACCGTCCTTGCCTCGCCACTCATCCGCCCCGGCACGGCAGTCCTCCAACTTCTTGAAGTAGGGCAGGCAGTTGGCGTAGCTCCACGAATCCATGCCCGGGTCAGCGGCCCAGCGCTCATAGTCCAGCGGGTTGCCCCGCTGGAAGATCATCCCGTTGATGCTGCTTGAGCCGCCCAGAACCTTGCCCCGACCGTGGTAGACGCGACGGCCGTTCATGAACGGTTCCGGCTGGGACGAGTACATCCAGTCGTAGTACTTGTTGCCGATCGGGAACGTCAGCGCCGCGGGCATGTGGATGTAGACATCGAAGGGGTAGTCCGGGCGACCCGCCTCCAGGACCAGGACCGTCGTGCTTGGATCCTCCGTGAGACGCGAGGCCAGCGCTGACCCTGCCGAACCGCCTCCGACGATGATGTAGTCGTACCCCTTCGGCATCCTGCAACCCTAATGAAAGCGAGGTCCGCTAGTCGCCGAGTTCGATGCGTCGGCGGGTCACGTACTCGTGTAGTTCCTCACGGATGGCCTCATCCATCGGGGGCGGCTCGTAGTCCTCGAGCTTCTTCTCATATATCTCTCGCGCGCGCTCCGCGGTGTCCCGTGCACCGAGTCGGGTCCAGCGCTCGAAGTTGTCGCAATTCCACAACCACGGCCGGTAGAAGCAGGTTCGGAAGCGCTCCATCGTGTGCTCAGCACCCAGGAAGTGTCCGCCGGGCCCGACCTCCTGGTGCGCGCCGAAGGCAAGTTCCTCATCAGAGAAATCGACCGGGGTGAACTCGCGCTGCAGCGACTCCAGCGCCTGGACGTCCATGACGTACTTCTCAAAGCTCGCGACCAGGCCGCCCTCAAGCCAGCCGGCCGAGTGCATGACGAAGTTGGTACCGGCCAGGAACGTCGGCATGAGCGTCATGAGTGTCTCGAATGCGGCTTGGGCATCGGGCAGTTGAGCCGAGTTCATCCCCCCGCCGGTACGGAACGGCAGGTTGAAGTGGCGGGCGATCTGCCCCGTGCAGAGCAGGCCGATAGCAGACTCCGGGGTGCCGAACTGCGGTGCCCCGGATTGCATGTCGATGTTCGAGAGGAAAGAACCGAAGACCACGGGAGCACCCGGATTGATGAGCTGCGTGAGGGAGATCCCGGTGAGGGTCTCAGCCATTTGCTGGGCGAGCGTCGCCGGAATCGAGACCGGCGACATTGCTCCCATGAGCAGGAAGGGCGACAAGATCACCGGCTGCCGGGCACGCGCATACTCGAATTGCGCCTCGAGCATCCGATCGTCCCAGCGAAGCGGCGAATTGCAGTTGACGAGGGAAATGCAGACCGGGGTTTCCTCGATGGCCTGGCGGCCGCCGAACAGAATCTCGCTCATGCGAATCGTGTCCGCGGCTCGTTCACCGCTAACGACGTTGCCCATGTAGAACTTGTCGGTCAGCGTCATGGCGGCGTACAGCATGTCGAGGTGACGCGAGTCGAGTGGCGCATCATTCGGCTCGCAGACCACGCCCCCAACGCTGTCCATCACCTCGAAGGACTGAGCGAGTTTGGCGAAGTCGCGGAAGTCCTCCATGGTGCCGTCGGCGCGGCGGTCCCCACGGCGAACGAATGGCGGACCGTACACACTCGAGAAGATCATGTGGTCGCCCCCGACGTGCACGTTGTTGGCCGGATTCCGCGCCTGAATGTCGAACTCGCGCGGCGCCTTGGCGACCTGCTCGAGGACGAACTCCGGGTCGAAGAACACCTTGTCGCCCTCGGTGCGCATT
>JAYNIC010000020.1:8379-13271 GCA_038108715.1 Candidatus Nanopelagicales bacterium
GAAGATCTCCACGGCCTCGGGGGCCATGAACTCTACCCCGATTTCGGAGACGATCCGTCGCCAACCTCGATCAAGGACCGCCATCGAGTCTTCGGACAGGATTTCGTAGCGGGGCATGGTGTTTCGGAACATGTCATCTCCTGGAAAGGGGCCCTCTTGACCGACTTGACGCGTGATCCTACACTCACAGGGTGGAAGAGTGCTTCCACATTGTGAAACAATTTGAGATCGTCGGGAACAATTTTTTTGAGATCGACGGTGCGGCCTCCCGGCCGAACCGTCGGCCGAGCGAATGGGGAGTAGCAGTGTCAGGTCCCACGGGAACGCAGGCGGTCGATCGGGCCGGCTCGATTCTTGTGCGTGTCCTGGCCGCGCCCGAGCCCGTCCCCTTCGGTGAACTCGTCGTCGCCACCGAACTTCCCAAGAGCACGCTGTCGCGTCTGCTGTCGAGCCTGGAGCGCCAGGGCCTGGTGCAGCGGACGACAACCGGCGCCGTACAGCCCGGGCCACGGATCACCGACTACGCACTCTCCGTGCGCCCGGAGGACGACCTCATCCGGATCGCACAGCCCTACCTCGACGAGCTCGGAGCACTCACCGGCGAAACCATCAACCTCGCCGTTGCCGTAGGCAGTGAGGTGCGACAGATCGCCCAGGTCGACTCGACGTACCTGCTAGGCGCGGTGAACTGGATGGATCGACCGGTCCCCTTCCACTGCAGCGCCCTCGGTCGCGCGCTGATCGCCCTCGGTGGCACCCTGCCGCGCGGTCGACTCAAGGCCTTCACGGACAAGACGATCACGTCGCGCCGTGATTTGGAGAAGGAACTTGAACGGGTGCGCCGCGCCGGTGTATCGCTGGTCGACGGTGAACTCGAGCCAGGTCTCATTGCCATAGCCGCCCCGATTCTCAATGGCGACGGCGCAGCAATCGCTGCGGTGTCCGTCTCCGGACCCAGTGTGCGCATGACATCAGAACAGCTAGCCTCAGGCACTGCCGCGGTCAAGCTCACTGCGCGTGGCATCAGCGACGAAGTTCGACACATCACCCGCCCCTCGTCACCCCTTCCCCGAAAGGCTGGAGCCGCATGACCAACGACGAGATCCTCAAGGGCCTCTACGACGAGACCATGGTCGGCAACAAGCCGGCCGTGCTGGAGTTGACCCAGCAAGGTCTTGACTCGGGCCTCACTCCCGAGCAGTTGCTCTTCGAAGCGCTCATCCCTTCGCTCGAAGAGGTGGGCGCCCGGTTCGAGCGAGGCGACTGGTTCGTCCCCGAGATGCTCATCGCCGGCAAGGCCATGGCTGCGGCCCTGGATCTGCTGCGCCCCCTGCTCGCGCAGACCGGGGTCGAGAGCGTCGGCACCTTCCTCATGGGCACGGTCAAGGGCGATGTCCATGACATCGGCAAGAACCTCGTCAACATCATGTTGGAGGGCGCTGGATTCACCGTGATCGATCTTGGCGTGCAGGTCCCGCCGGAGAAGTTCGTCGCCGCTATCGAGGAGCACAAGCCCGACATCGTTGGCATGTCCGCGTTCCTCACCACGACCATGCCGATGTTCAAGGCCAACATCAACGCCATCGAGAAGGCCGGACTTCGCGATTCCGTCGTCATCATGGTGGGCGGGGCCCCCGTCACCCAGGAGTACGCCGACGTCTGCGGCGCCGACGGCTACGCCGCCGATGCGGCCACCGCCGTGCGCAAGGCAAAGGAATTCGTTGCAGCCAAGCGGGCGGGCTAGGCGTGCCGAAGCTCCTCCCTCTGCTCGAGGACGTCGTCAAGAAGCCGGTGTGGGACTGCCGCATGTGCGGACAGTGCGTGCTGCACTCCACCGGGATGACGTGCCCCATGACCTGCCCCAAGACACTGCGCAACGGCCCGTGCGGAGGCGTCCGCGAGGACGGCCACTGCGAGGTCATCCCGGAGATGCGCTGTGTCTGGGTCAAGGCGGAGGAGCGCTCCCACTCCCCTGTGAACCCCCGCCACTGGGAGGAGGAGTTCAACGACCTCCGCCCGCCGGTCGACAACCGGCTCAAGGGGACCTCGTCGTGGATCAATCTCGTCACCGGACGGGATAGGCGTACGCCAGCCGGCTGGCAGGGGGTCGCACGCGAGCGCTTCTCCACCGTCCCCGGGGCGAGCATGGTCGAGGTGGATGAGCCCACCACTCTTCCCGAGGGATTCCACTCATGAGCCGCCTCTCGGCGCTCCTCGATTCGCGCCAGCGTCAGGTCGTCACGGCCGAGTTCCCCAGCATCGACGGCGGTGGCCTGGTCGCGGTGGAGAAGGCCGCCGACGAACTGCGGCCCTTCGTCGACGCGGTCAACGCCACCGATAACCCCGCCGCCCACGCGCACGCCTCCAACACCTCGATCGCCATCGCGATGTCGCAGTTCGGGCTCGAGCCGATCATGCAGGTCGTGTGCCGCGACAAGAACCGCATCGCCATGCAGGCCGACATCATGGGCGCGAGCCTCTTCGGCATCGAGAACATCGCCTGCCTCACCGGTGATGACGTGACCGCCGGCGACGAGCCCGAGGCGCGCCGCGTCTTCGACCTCGACAGCACGCAGCTCGTCAAGGTCGCGAGCGGGCTCGCCGAGGGCCACTATCTCTCCGGTCGCGCCATCAAGCAGCCCCCGGAGCTCTTCGTCGGGGCAGTGGAGAACCCCTTCGCTCCCCCGCTCGACTACCGCGTGCTGCGCGCCCTCAAGAAGGCCGAGGCCGGTGCGCGATTCCTCCAGCTGCAGATCGGCTACTACCCCGAGAGGCTCGAGGCCTTCGTACGCGGCTGCGTCGAGGCGGGAGTCACGCGCACCACGGCGCTCCTCCCGACCGTCGTGCTCACCAAGTCGGCCAAGGCCCTGTCCTTCATGGACGAGTCTGTGCCCGGCATCTCGATCCCGGCCGACATGATCGCGCGAGTTGCCGGGGCAGGCGACAAGGACGCGATCGCCGAGGAGTCCTACCAGCTCACCCTCGAGCTCAGCCGCCATGCGCTGTCGCTCCCCGGTGTCTCCGGCATTCACCTCACCGACTTCCGCCATGACGGATCCCTGGAGCGGCTCGTCCGCGACCTGGGCATCGGTCCGGCCTACGACCCGGTCGCGACCGCTGCCGGCACCACCACCGCCTAGGAGTCCCATGCACACCGTCCTCAGCTCTGCGACGTCCTCCGTCACGATCGGGCCGGACCAGCCGTTCTGCATCATCGGCGAGCGCATCAACCCGACCGGGCGCAAGAAGTTCCAGGAGCAGTTGCGTGAGAACGATCTGTCGGCCGTTGAGGTCGACGTGGCGCAGCAGATCGCTGGCGGGGCCATGATGCTCGACGTCAACATGGGCGCGCCACTCGTCGATGAGGCCAGACTCCTCGGCGAGGCCGTCACCCTGGTGCAGTCGCTGACCGACGTGCCGCTGTGCGTCGACTCCTCGGTCGTCGAGGCCCTTGAGGCTGGCCTTGCAGCTTACGAGGGCAAGGCCCTGGTCAACTCCGTGACGATGGAACGCGAGCGCATCGACCTGATCCTTCCGCTGGTCAAGCGGTATGGCGCCGCCGTGATCGCCCTACCGAACGACGAGGAGGCGATCCCGGAGGATCCCCACCGTCGTCTGGAACTCGCCAAGCAGCTCGTGGGTATCGCGACCGACGAGTTCGGCATCCCTGCCGAGGACATCGTGGTCGACCCGTTGGCTATGCCCGTGGGCGCCGACCACACCCTCGCCCTGAAGACGATGGAGGCGATCCACCTCATCTCCAGTGAGCTCGGGGTGAACACCACCCTCGGCGCATCCAATGTGTCCTTCGGCATGCCCGATCGCCATACGCTGAACGCCGTCTTCCTCCCCATGGCGATGCAGGCGGGACTCACCAGCGCCATCATGGACGCGCGGACCGACCAGATCGTGACCGCGGTGAAGGGCGCAGACCTGATGCGAGGAAACGACGAGTGGGGTGCCAATTGGATTGGGCGACACCGAGCGAAGCAGGCGGCTGCTGACGCATGACCCCCGCGCACCACGAGGACGCACCCGCCCGGATCACCCTTCGGTATGAGCCGGCGGGCAAGTCCGTCCGGGTCCCCTCCGGCGTCAGCGTGTTCGACGCCGCGCTGTGGAATGGCGTGGCAGTAGATTCCACCTGCGGCGGCCACGGAACCTGCCGAAAGTGCAAAGTGCGCATCGCCTCGGACCAGACACCGATCGCTCAAGCCGACGAGCGCACCTTCACCGCTGAGCAACTTGCCGACGGTTGGCGATTGGCCTGCCTCACGACCGCCCACCACGACCTGGTGGTGGACGTTCCCGAACTCACCACCCGACCCAAGGCCGCCACCGTGGGGGTCGGCCGCCAGGTCATCCTGCGACCCGCCGTACAAAAGCGCTTCCTCAAACTGGACGAGCCCACCCTGGCCGATCAGCGCACCGATCTGCAGCGCGTGCGTGACGCCGTGGATGACCTTGAACTTGACGTCGATATCGAGGTGCTGCGCAGCATGGGCCGGGATTTGCGGGCAGCGAACTGGTCCGTGACCGCGGTCGTGGTTGGCACGCATCTCGTCGCCCTTGAACCGGGTGACACCACAGATCGACGGTTCGGCATCGCCATCGACCTCGGCACGACCACGGCGGTCGCCACTCTCATGGACCTGTCGACCGGAGCCCCCCTGGCCGTGTCCTCAATGCTTAACCGGCAGCAACCGTACGGCGCCGATGTCATCAGCCGTATCAGCGCCACCATGCTTGATCCGGACGCGCTGGTTCGTCTACGCGACCTCGCCCAGTCCACCCTGGCCGATCTCACCCTCGACGTGCTCGTCGAAGCCGGCGTCAAACCCGATGAGGTCTACGAGGTGGCTCTCGCGGGCAACGCGACGATGACGCAACTG